>NZ_JAKJSN010000050.1:0-41272 GCF_050337005.1 Photobacterium japonica
GGTTTTATATTCTCCTTAGTTATTGAGATCGCTAGGGTTTTATATTCTCCTTAGTTATTGAGATCGCTAGTGGATACAGAACTACTCAGAACATTCCTCGAAGTAACAAAGACTCGCCACTTTGGTCGTGCCGCAGACAACCTGTTTTTAACCCAGTCAGCCGTCAGTTTTCGCATTCGACAACTCGAAACGCAGTTAGGGAATGATTTGTTTTCTCGTCAGCGGGGTAATGTGCATCTTACCGCGGCAGGAGAGCGCTTGCAGCCTTATGCTGAAGCGATTTTGCAAACCTGGGGACGGGCCAAGCAAGATGTCGCATTAAGTGACAGCCACAATCAGCAGGTAACTATAGGGGCCTCCTCTTTGTTTTGGGAGTTCGATGGCATTTCCGATTGGATCAGCCGTATTTATCAGAGCGTCGAAGGGTTGGCATTACGTCTTGAATCTGTCCCGCGTCAGAGCTTAGCCAAGCAGCTGCTCGACAAAAGTATTGATGTAGCGATTACCAGCGATCCACCGAAAATTGAAAATTTACATGTCACCAAAGTGCGTGATTACCAATTGCAGCTTGTCACGAATGTACCGGAATGTGCGATGGATCAAGTGAAAGCGCGCCCGTTGGTTTACCTCGATTGGGGTACGCGTTTTTCGCTCGAGCATAGCCGGATCACAGAATTGCAAAAAACTCCGATCATGCATACGCACTCAAGCAAAATGGCGGTTGAGTTCTTAATCAATAACAATGGTGTGGGTTTCTTGCCGTCACCGGTTGTGGCAAGCAGTGTTCAAGAAGGGTTACTTTTCCCGGTTGAAGGCGCGCCAGTCATGGAACAATCGCTGTATTTAGTGTGGCGAGAAGACACAGAAAAAGTGGAAATGTTGGAAGCGATGCTGGCTGTTCCGTTTACCCAAATCATCGAGAGCATTTAACGGTATAGAGTGCTGGCTGTTGCATAAAAACCGTTGATGGTAAGGATAAAAATTACTCGTTGTACAGAAAATACGATGATCTCCTATTCTCAGATTGCTCCCCCTGCCAAGGTAGGGGAAAGCCTGTGTTAACACGGTTGATGTATATCACACTGTGTAGAAGAGAGCAGTCAGTGGCGAAGGTTTCGTTTACTGTTTTTATCTCGCGCTACGCTGCTGTTTATATCGGTAACAATACTGTGTGATAAATCCAGTATTGTTGTAAGTGTACAACGTATTAGTAATTAGTTACTTACTCTGGAAGAGTGTCAGGAAACAGTCATGGCTAAGTTAGATCAAAAATTCGCAAAAGGGTCTAAGTCAAAAAACAAGTTCGATTTTGGAGATGATTTTCAAGATTTCGATCAGCAATCAAGGAAGAAAAAGCGTCGTGTTGCGCGACAGCGTGATGAATTTCCGGAGTTTGAAGAAAGCTATTAATTTCTTATCATCGCAATGATGATTGAAGTGAAGGGCGCCTGAGGGTGCCCTTTTTGTTGCCGGTTATTTGTCATTTTACTTCCCACTCACTCCTTTCCTCTCTTCTACCGATACTTGTGATTGTGTTTAGCCTGATCCGGTTTACGCTTTATAGAGACGCGTAATGCATCTATTGGGCGATAAAGCCAATCGGAGGTGTCATGAATCCACTCTCAATGAAGAACGCGCAGAAGTTGATTGGGGAAACGATCAGCCTGTTTGATGAGCAAGGACGAGAAGGGCACTTTATCGTTGATGCGGTAACCCCCTTAGCTCGCCATGGCTTTGATGATATCGGCAGAGTGATAGAGCATTTTGTGATCAACTTTCAAGGAGATGGCAGCAGCCACTTTCCTGATGGCCATTACCATTTTAAGCATCCCAAGCTGGGTGAGATCCTGTTGTATGTTTTTCATAAGACGGGTCACGAGTATGAGATCATTGTTGATTCACAATTACCCGACTAAATCTGTGTATGCGTTTGTTATCGGGCTTCAAGATGCGGGCTGGGGTCACTTGGCGATACAAATCATGTATACTGCGGCCAATGGTATTTTATTCAAGTTAAACCAAAGGTTGAAACATGCTAGACAATCTAAGTATTCCTGATGACATTCAAAAAGAGCCTGAGTTACCGCTGCCTTCTCTTGACGATCAGAAGCGTATTGTTGAAGAGTTAAAGCGTCTGGAAGCGGCGGGTGAGTTAACACCAGAAGTGCTTGAAGCCTTCATGACGGGTAACCGTAAACCTGCCGCTGACGCATAATACGCAGCAGCCATAGGTCAAACACTGACGGCATTACACTCGCGTGTGATGCCGTTTGCCTTCCAGTAAAAGACTGCGCATTGCATTTGTTACATTGCTTTCTGAATTGTGACTCGACAAGTTTAAGAATGTATATTCATTTTATCTGACTCTATACGCTCAAGTGTTAATTTACGCTCTAAAGCGAAAATTAAATAACAGCTAGATGGCGTAGCAATGAATACACACACAGATTCAAAGGTTTTTCGACGAGACTATAAAGTCATCAAAGACGGTGATAGGTATTACCTTTATCAAAGAAAGTTTTATTTTTTTTGGGTGACAGATGGACAGGGTTATAGTTCAAAAAAAGAAGCAACGGTCAGCATTCCATACCGTCGCTGTCAATAATACAAGTCCAGTGATAAATAACTTTTATCACTGGACTTGTGTTTCCGTAAGTAAAATATCAATTATACTGCTCAATAATAGCCGCTATATCTCCAGCGTCATGAAGAGTCGCGAGTCGATGATTAATAAAATCCTGAATATTACTGTCCATATCAGGGTCAAACGCTAAATAGATAGAATAATCAGGAATGACCTGACTAAACGATGTCAGATTATACTCCGTTGATGGATGTTGACCCTTTTTCAAATGGTATTTAATACGAGATGCCATTTCAACAAACGTTGTATCATCCGGTGAGCGATTAATCACGCGGATGGCTGCGGCGTAATCTTTTACTCGCAGTTCATCAATAGTGCCATCTTCTATATACGGCATCAATTCCGGATAACTGAATCCATGCAGTAGCACGACGACCTTGTCCTGAAGATCTTGCATCGTGTTGAATGACAATGTGCTCCCTTGGCGACTCAACAGGGCGTGCTTTACAGTATAAATTGGTTGAGAGGATAAGTTGGCGGCTTGCACACCTCCCCATGCGGGGCTGCCGTACGTGATCCAGTTCGCTTCACCACCATTTTCCAGCACAGAAATCATGCGATTAAACGGATAGGCGTGATAAGCCAATGTATACGGTGAGTCTTTAAATACTGCGTGAACAATGTCGGTAACAATACCGCTGTGGCTATCACCATTCTCAATTTGAAACGGGACAGCCTGTTTTTTTATCACGTAATAGTTAACCGTTGTGAGCGGTTCACTGTATGCCGAAAGCGGAAGGAGTAACCCTGCGCAAAATACGATGAATTTATACATTGTTGGTCCTTTTTCCACATTCGTTTTCGAGGTCTATGATTAGATTAGTGGTGAAAATGCATGGGTGGGGGCACGGATGGCCAAAAGAAAACAGCAATCACAAAATAAAATGATCATGAGCTTATCGAAACAACTTCTGATTGTGTTATTGATAATAAGCTCAGTATTTACCGTGATGTCCGCAGGGTTAAGTTTATATTTTGACTATCAACAAGCGCGTTTAAATATCCATGCTTTATTTCATCAAATTCAAGAAAGTGATTTATCGGGCTTGTCATCCAGTCTGTGGGTGGAAGATCGGACGCAATTGTTGATACAAGCACAGGGTATTATGCATTTGCCCGGCATCAATCATTTACAAATAGCGAATGAGCAAGAAGTCATTATTCAGTTAGGCACCCCTCTGACTGAACAAGTGCTGGCGCAGCAATGGCCGCTTGAACAGGTGATGGGTAATAAAACGTATCAGTTGGCGACATTGACACTGCAATTTGATTTGTCATTGGTTTACAGTCGCTTAATTAAAAAAGGGACAGTCTTGCTCGTCGGTTATGCTTTACTGGTGTTTTGTATTGCGATTGTGATTTTAATCGTGACTTACCGACTGATTGTTCGCCCGCTCACCGCCATGGCTAAAACCGTCACCGAATTTGATGAACAGCAAATTCCCTTGTCTATTGAATTGGCCCCCCGGTGGTTTAACGATGAAATTTCGGTATTGGCGTCACGCTATAATCATTCAATTGCCCATGTACGGGAAAATTATCGTCAACTGGAACAATCTCGCCAACATGCTGAGCAAGCCAATCAGAAAAAGAGTGAATTTTTGGCCAACATGAGCCATGAAATTCGTACTCCCATGAATGGTATTATCGGCCTGTCGGGCTTAATGCTGGACATGAAGTTGCCTGCGGAACAGAAAGATTATGTCACCATGCTGCACACCTCGTCGTTGTCATTATTGGATGTCATTAATGACATTTTAGATTTTTCAAAAATTGAAGCCGGCCGAATGGAACTTGATTCGATGCCGGTGAATATTTTTGAATTAAGCAAAGAGGTTGAAGCGCTGTTTTTAGTTAAAGCGGCACAAAAAGGCGTGGTGCTATCGTGTTCGGTTGATCCTATGGTGAGCCCATTGTTATTGGGGGATGCCACGAAGCTCAGACAAATCTTGACGAATTTGGTCAGTAATGCGGTGAAGTTTACCGAAAAGGGCCATGTGCAGGTCACCATCAAACACCTTGAAGCCTTGTCCGAACGGTGTCGGTTAGGGTTTGCTGTCAGTGACAGTGGGATCGGGATCTCTCCGGATCAACATGCGTTGGTGTTTGAAAAATTTCAGCAAGCCGATGGCAGCACAACTCGGCAATATGGTGGGACTGGCTTAGGGCTCGCGATTTGTCGGGAAATGGTGCACTTAATGGGCGGGCAGTTACAGCTAGAAAGCACACTGGGCCAAGGGAGTTGTTTTTCGTTTTCATTGCCGTTTGCCCATCAAGAGCGTCACGATGGACTTGTCGAGCCTGACGCCTTGCAAGCCAAACGGGTGTTATTGGTTGATGACAGCATGCTGAACATGCGGATCACCTCGGTGCAGCTTGAACGGTTCGGTGTGCTAACCACACTGTGTGATAACCCGGTTCACGCATTGGCAATGGTCACTGATGCAGACGTGGCTGAACAACCGTTTGATGCCATTATTTTAGATAAATGGATGCCGCAACTGGGGGGATTTCAGCTGGCAGACATACTGACGGAGAACCTTAAAGCGCGCTGTCCTAAGATGATGATGATTTCGGCAGCCCCTGAACCGGGAGATGAGCACAGTGCGCATTCGGCAAGCATTCAATACTTTATTGTCCGCCCTTATAAAGAAAGCCACTTAATTTGGGTACTGACACAATTGATCGGCCTTGCTGGCTGTTCGTATACCGATACTTCTCTTAGTGACGCGGCGCCCCTCAGTGAGGCGATCAATACACCTGCGAGCGAGGAACCTGATAAGATCTCGAGTGACAGGCAGATTGCGCCCTCCGCGACATCGGCTGAGCCGTTGACAGTGACGAAGGAGGCTGTCGCGAAGGAGACCATGGTGAAGGAGGTCGTCTGTGCCTCGACGGATCAACTATTGATATTGGTGGTGGAAGACACGGCGATTAATCAGAAAGTATCCCAAATGATGCTCGAGAAACTGGGGGCGGTGGTTCACATTGCGGAAAATGGCCAAGTGGCGGTAGAAGCCTTTCAGCAGCAACATTATGATTTGATTTTTATGGATTGCCAAATGCCGGTATTGGACGGCTTTGAAGCAACGAAGACCATTCGAGCCCTTGAAGCCGAAGAGGAGCATATCCCTATTGTCGCGCTAACCGCCAATGTCGTGAAGGAAGAGAAAGAGAAATGCCTGCAAGCCGGTATGGACGATTTTGCCTCTAAACCGGTCAGTAAGCAGACGTTAGCAAAAATGTTGACGTTGTACTGTGCGCAGCATGAAACGACGATTTGATCCGCACGGTCGCGATGACAGTGAAACCTGCGGATCAAATGGGATTATTATGCTCAGGAAAGCGACTGGTTATTGGTCAAGAAATCCATCGGCTGATTATATAAGCTGATCACCACCGTCAGGGTATTTTCGCTGGTGTCTTCAGAAATATCCGAGATGACGTAATATTCGCTGTGTTTATTTTTAATATTGGTTATCACGAGATGCCTTAGGCTGTCGTTAATGTCACCTTGAATTTTAAAGGTTTCGATTAGTTCATATTGCCCGTGATCCACTTCCGTAGGGGCTAAGAGTTCGGGAGAGGCTTGAGCCAGCGTCGAGAAGGCAAACAGAGAGAGTGCGGCGAGGCTTTTCTTGATCATCATGATTACAGCGATTGAGTTAAGTACAGGTTACACATAGTAAAATGTGCCGATGTACATACTGTGCCATGACTCAATAATGACTTTGTCAGCCGAGCGTCAAATGCGAAAGAAAAGCCCACACCATAGTGCATTATGGAAAGGGGATCACGGTTAGGGACTATTTGCGGTTAATCTTATCGATATCCGTTTTCCCTGTGACTTTGCATTGATGCTGTTGTTTGAGGTGTTGTGTGCGCGGTAAGGGTTTTCCGTGCGCATCCAAACAAACCGCCACGGTCATAAAGGGGGCTGTTGGCGCTGGCAGCCCACCTAATCCTCCTCCCGATGCCCATGCGCTGCCACAAAAGCTCAATAAGCCGACAATGAACAGTGTTTTCATGGTAGATACCTTGTATCAAGACGATGCCGTGTACTGAGTGTAGTTGACGCAAGCGGGGGGCCTTGTTTCTCTCGTGCGACAAGGCATGCATTATGAATGGCCGAATGCTACGACATGCGATGTTACTTTGATAAAAAGATATCTAGGCAAAGAACATGTCGCATGGCGTAGAAATAGTGGTCGCATGGCGCAGAAAAAGGGATTAGCGTTATCTAGGCCGTTAAGGTCAGTGCGGTTTGTTTTCGCTCGGCTCCGCGTAACATCGCATGGACCAGTTCGTTGGCTTCAAACTTGGTTAAGGCTTCATGTGCGCCAACCTGATGGGCTTGAGACACGCTGATCTCACTGGATAATGACGTATGCAGAATAATGTAAGCACTATTGAGAGAAGGCGTGTTTTGAATTTCAAATGCCAACTCATAGCCATCTAACCCCGGCATTTCAATATCACTGACGACAATATCAAACGGTGAACCGCCTGCCGCCGCATGTTTGAGCATGTCCAGTGCCTGTAGGCCGCTGGTTGCGACAAAGTACGGCACTGAAATACTGTCGAGCGCTTGCGACAGTTGTCGACGAGCCACGGAAGAATCATCGATCAAAATGATTTTTAACGGGCGGAGCTTCTCACGCTGCATATCCGTTAATACCGGATGCAAACTGCTTGGCGGCTCAGGAAACACCTTAGACAGCAACAATTCCACATCCAATAGCTGAATCAGTTTATCGTCAACCATGGTTACACCCGTGACAAACACATTGTTGCCCAACGTACTGGGTGGCGCTTCAATATCATGCCAATTACACGCCGTGATCTTATTAATTCCCCGCACAAGAAAGCCAACCAGCATACGTTGGCAGTCCGTAATAATGATATAGCAGGTGCTTAATTCGTCATTTGTCAATGACGGGTAACCGACTGCTTTGGCCATATCAATAATCGGTAATGTGTCCCCGCGCAGATTCGCCGCACCGAGTACGGTGGGATGAGAATGAGGGATAGCAGTGAGTGTTGTGTAAGGCACGATCTCTTTAACTTTGAGTGTACCAATAGCAAAAGACTGCCGTGCGGTAAGCTGAAAAAGCAGCATGCCTTGAGATTGATTCGTGGCATTTTTTATCATTGTTCAATCCCTTTGAGATGAAAGTGTAATGGCACTTTCGCCGTTACCATCAGCCACCGATTTCCGCGCAGTGGTGATGAAAAAATGAAGTTGTCAGAAGCGTCACAAGACAATATTTACTTTTTGTTACATTGCGTGACATTTGACTCAAAATAGAATTTACGCATAAAAAAGGCGCTACTGGTAGTGATATTTTCCATCTAACATTCATATTCTTCGCTTGTGCAGAGAAATATCATTCCACCTTACTTGTTGATATTGCCATGAAAAATGACGAAATCCCGCGCCTGAAACACTTTGTCATCATAGTAGCGTTTTCCCCCTGTTCGAGGAAAGGGAAGATACTGAGTTTCTCATCATTCGTTGATCAAAGTCGTTATTGACAACTTTGATATTTGAATAAAGGTGATTTGGGCGGAGAGAAAAAAATGGCCGTGCATGGACAATAAATTTGAACAGAGCGTGTGTTTCAGATTTTACTTTACAGCCATTTTACATTTTCATTTGAAATGACATGTAAAACAATAACAACAGTTTCGCGTTCCGAAAAAAGTTAGCTAACACTTAATGACATCGAATGAAGCGCAGGATGTACTGCCTGTCATCGGTGAATAATTAAACATTATGTGGAGAACATTATGCAAAAGGGACTACGTCTTAGCAAAGTAGCATGTGCAATGGCTACCTTGTTGATGGCAGGGACAACTGCAACAGCAGTTGCTGCACCGACTCACGATAAAGCCGTTATCGGTTATTTGACGCAGTGGGAAGCGTGGAAAGGTACAGATGCCGGCTTCAGCGTAAAAGGTGAAGCGACACACTTGAACGTAGATATGGACATCTACTCAATCTTGAACTTCTCATTCTTCGGGGTGGCAAAAGACGGTTCAATGCACAGTGGTGACTTACGTAACAAGAGCATTTACAAGCCGGGTTCCGTGCAGGAGCCAGGCCCACTTCTACACCCAGACGTTTACTCAAGCTGGGACTTACACATCCTTTGGGGTGAGCTAGAGTACATTCACGAGTACCCAGGAAATGAACCTTGGCAGGCTGAAGCGCTAGCGAAAGTACAAGCACAAGGTTTCATTAAAGATGGCCGTGGTTGGAAACACGAACCAACGGGCGTAACAGGTCAAATGCCTCTTCCTCTAAAAGTTGAAGGTGGTGCACCGGGTCTGATCGACTTAGCTAACGAGAAAGGCGTGCAAGTGATGGCGTCTATCGGTGGCTGGAGTATGTCTAAGCACTTCCCAGAAATGGCTGCTGACCCTGTTAAGAAAGAGCGTTTCCTAAAAGACGTTGATCGTCTAATGGCGTTGGGCTTCCACGGTATCGACATTGACTGGGAATACCCTGGTTCAGGCGGTATGAACTTCACCGGTACAGAAGCTGACTACGCGAACTTTGAACAGCTAATGGATGATATCCGTGAGCGCATCGGTCCAAACAAGCTACTGACAGCAGCATTTAAAGCGGTACCTGCAGCCCTTGAAGGCTTTAACTGGGATCGCCTAGTGAAGTCTATGGACTACTTCAACATGATGACTTACGACCTTAACGGTGGTTGGTCTAATGTGACAGGTCACAACTCTCCACTATACCCATACCCAGAAGAAGAGTTTGAGGGCTTGAACCTTGATACCCTGAAAAATTGGATGGTGGATGTTAAAGGTATCCCAAGCCAGAAGATCAACTTCGGTGCGGCATTCTACGGCCGTGGCGTTCAGACGACTGAAGGTACGGCATACTTAGGTGCGCCAACAGACAAGCGTACCCTAAACTTCTCTGTTGATGGGCCAACATTGTCTGCGGCAGACATCGATAACTGGAAAGTGTTTGATGGCCAGCCAAACTACAACTACATCATCAAGCAAACTGGCTGGGAGCACATGTGGGATGCGAACGCCCAAGTACCGTACGCGGTGAAAGGCAAGTACTTCCTAAGCTATGATGATCCAGAAGCAATGAACAAGAAAGCCCAGTACATCGTTGATAACGACCTAGGTGGTATCATCGTATGGCAGGTTCACGGCGATATTCAATGTAAAGGCTCGTTCACTAACCACGGTTCTCAGCTGAAGAAGTGTTCGGATCTAAGCTCGCCATTGGCTGAAGAAATCGACAAAGTGTTCACAGCAGATAGCCCAGTCCCAGGCAACAAAGCACCTGTACTGACCGTACCTGGCGTGCAAATGGCAGATGCTGGCCAAGTGATCAGCTTTGATGTTTCAGCAACCGATGCTGACGGCGATGCGCTAAGCTTCACCGTGACTAACGCAACCGTTGTTGATAACGGTAACGGTACTGCTACCGTCACTTACAAAGCGCCAAACACGTCTGTTGACCTGACTGAAACGGTTTCTGTAACGGTTTCTGACGGTAAGAAGACGACTGTTAAGTCTGTTGTCGTGAAAGTAAAAGGTGAAGCACCACTACCAGGTGAAAACAATGCGCCAGTACTGACTGCGCCTGCGACTGCACAAGTAAACAGCGGTGAAACCGTGGTTATCTCTGTGTCTGCAACAGACAAAGACGGCGATGCACTGACATTTGCAGCTGAAGGCGCGGTTGTAACACCAACCGCTTCGGGTGCAGACATTGCGTTCACCGCTCCTGAAGTAACAGCTGACAAAGTGGTTAACCTTGTTGTGACTGTGACTGACGGTAAAGCGACAGATACTGCAACGGTAGCAGTAACCGTGAAAGCGAAAGATATCACGCCAGAGCCAGGTAACACTTGGGATCCAAACAAAGTATACGTGGGCGGTGATACCGTTGTATTTGAAGGCGTAACGTACACTGCTAAGTGGTGGAACAAGGGTGAAAAACCTGGAACCAGCGCAGTGTGGGAAGCGAAAGATGACGGCGGCGTTGATCCAGGTCCAAACCCAGACCCAGATCTTGGTGACGCATGGTCAGCTGACAAAGTGTACACTGGCGGTCAAGAAGTTGTATTCAACGGTGTGAAATACCGTGCTAAGTGGTGGACACAAGGCGACCAGCCGGGTGCTCAGTACGGTCCATGGGAAAAAATCTAATAAAGTGAGTTTCTTAACTTTATTTTAAATGTGAAAAAGGCCTGACATGCGTGTCAGGCCTTTTTTGTCCATGAAAATGGGGGGTATCACACCTATAGTTAAGAGGCGAAACGGTAAAGATAACGAGGTAGGCGAGTATGGAATTGCGAAATAAATCGGGCGATGTAGCAAAACTGGCAGATAACCTCACCTTGAAAGAAGTGGTGGACATGGGCTTTTCATTAGATATCTGTGATGAAAACTATGATCCCAACGAACATTGGCAAGCCAGTGCGACGCCAAAAGGTAAGCAAAGCGAATACCCTGAATCATAAAGGGTATGTTGCGGTAAACGGATAAAGCCAGCGTAATGTTATGCTGGCTTTTTTATGTTGGTTGCAAGGTGATCGCGTAGGTATGTTGGAATAATAATCAGTTGAAAGGCAAGAATGTGATATCTTTCACTTTGGCTGATATAAGGCTTTCTTTTTATTAATTATCTGCCATGATGAACCCATCGAAAGCAAACTAGCATTCGATAAGCTTTATAAAGCGTACTTCGTATAATGGCTATTACCTCAGCCTTCCAAGCTGATGATACGGGTTCGATTCCCGTAGTACGCTCCAAGCCTTAGTTCCAATCCTCTGTATTCGTCTCTCGTTTCAATCTCCAACGATACCCGACCCATTCACCAACCTGTGTCCTTTTATTAAAGATTAGCCTTCTCATTTATTGACTCTTTCAGGGGATCGATGTGCAGAATGGCGATTTTTGCGCATTGATTATTGGGTCAACAGACTATCGGCTGGTAAGCCTTAAGTGCTGACGTCGCATTCGTGGTGTTACCCAGTTGCATGCGTCGGTAGTGCTTGAGCGTTTTTGCTAGATATTGGGCAGCAATATCGGCTTGATCATCCGTGGTTGACTGCCAAATATGCTCCCCAACCAAGCTCACTTTTTTATTCACATCTGGCGTAGAAGATACATAAATGATCTCATAAAAGCGGTGATTCTCTTTGACGAGGCATTCCTGTTTTAAGCTGAAGTTTCGCTGTAACAGTGTTTGGCGTAGAGTAAATTGATGGTGCACCGGGCACAAAAGAAAATCAATCTCTAACTCGGGATACAGCCCGTGAATACTCTCAATGAATTGCGTCATCAAGTCCCCTCCCACACCGGCAATAATAACCAAATGTTTACCTTCGTATTGATCGAGCGGTAATGCGGCCACATCCAGGCAATGGGTCTTCCATGTTGACAATGAATCAGCGTGAAAGCGTTGCAGCTTATGGTCTATTGCCTGCATGAGCGCAGGCACGATATCAACAAAATGAATATTATCCGCTGCTTGTCGAGATAACAGCGCGGTGCCTAACAGGCCATGATCACAGCAGCAATCCCAAATATGGGTATAGCCAGGCGTGATCAATTGCTCGATGTGTTTAAGTCGTTTGCTGAGTTTCAAGGGGCGTTCACCTACGTTGAGAAGTCGCGTATTGTAATGGTTTTTGCCGGTTTCGCCAGATGGAGACTTCGATAGCATGCCGATTATGGCTTGCATCTCAATAGTCTTTACCGTGATGTTGCTGTACGACCAGTGAGGAGCAAGCACGGGGGGGAGGGCAAAAACTGACGAGCATAATAAAATTTAACGCTTTACTTGGGAACGAAACAGGACAGATGCACATTTGTCATGGTCATTTTCTCGCTGTTTCTAAATACCAAACTGCATTTATTATCAATAGAATAGGCCGTCAATAAATGCAGTTTAATGGACTGATTCTCATTTTTTACCAGGATCGAATTTTTTCCTATTCGGTCTGCGGTATAGGGATGGGTATCACTGAATTTTATGGTGTTGTCATCTTTGTTTATATAGGTATACGTGAGTTTATGTTCATTTTTGAATTGCTCACCGTGAACAATCCAAGTGTATTTTTCGAAACCGATAGTGCCATGAAAATATTGTTGCTGATTATGGGCTAAGATCGCACATGAAATGTTAAWCACCAGAAGAAGAGTAATGATGCTGTACTTGTGATTTAACAAAAAAGTAAATAATTGGTTACGACGCATTTTTAACATTAAAACCTATATCAAAATTAACGGCTTGTTGTAGAAATTACATTTTTTCGCAGTTTAAACGTTGATTATCTGAATCATAGGTACAAATATTACCGTCAATCGTTAATTTTATGGTTTTATCACCCGTATTTTTGATGATATGCGGATAAGGTTTTATTTGTATTAACGAGCGAAAATCTTGTTTGTAGTAGATGATTTCAGCAAAATGCCCGATAAAATAAAGCGCTGAAAACGATAACAAGCCGATTGAAATCAGAAAAAAGCGATTTATATACATGCTTTTTTTGCTGATATTGCAGTCTATTGTCGGGGGCGTAGCATCTACATCTACATCATTGATAAGTGAAGATGTTTCAATAGCCGTAAAATTCAGTTTGTAACCTTGGCCTGGCACATTCTCTAAAATTGACTTGTCTTTGTCTTGAAGCGCATTACGCGTTCTGCTGATCAACTGCGGCAAGCTTTCACTGGATGTTGGTTTAGACAACCACACGGATTGAATGATTTCTTTATGATTCAATATCGTTGGATGCGCATTAACCAAGCAAGTGAGTAACAAGTGCTGTTTATGAGTCAAGGTTATATTTTTATCACTCATACCTTCATTTTTATGTGCCATCGTGCGCGACTCGACATGCCAGTAATAATCACCCAACTGAATGTTTTTTTTGCTGTGTAATTGTGAATTCAATGTTTACGTAAACCTTAATTAAGCATAGAAATGCGGTGGCATGGTGAGATATTTTAAAATGACCGCGAAGTATACTCAAAATCTTACTGATTACAATAAAGGCATTTATCATTAGTAAATCTAATGATTTTTTGAAATAAACTAATCATTTTGTTCAGAAAGACAAACACTCAAAGTGGCGAGTTTCTACATTATTTAGTGCGGTGGATAAATGGGGTGATGTATAAGTTGTTGTTTGTTATGGAATTATGTTTGATTACATTTGAATTTATATTTATTTCATACACTTGTAAGTGGTTTTTTATCCAGCAAATATGCTCCAATTCTCTTAGATATTTTCACTATTAATAGCATGGTCGTGATGGTGATACATCATCACATGATTTGTGTGCCATGGTATTTTCACAAGCTTACGATCTACCATCTACTCATTTTAAGTATTAATATCTTCGCAAATGATGATGCACTGTGTATCATAAAGACCATCGGTTGGCGAACGACGTTAGTAAGGCACACATAACAATGAAAAACATTCTTCTCTGTACAACGGGTGCGAGCCCACAAGTAGTGACTGAAACCTTGTATGCGTTGTTTACGCAGGGTAAGACATACCCAGATGAGATGTATGTGATCACAACGGAGAGTGCGAAAGCGATCTTGGTGGAAGGTCTGTTTACACAAGGGCACCTCCAAGCGCTGTATGATGAATATGGTATGCCTGCCGTTGCGTTCGATGAAAGCCATATTTGGTTGATTGAAGATGAACAAGGTCGGCCGGTGTTTGATGCGAAAGGCGAAGAAGATCAAGCCTACATGGCCAATTTCATCACCCGCAAAGTCGCCGAACTCACCGCTGATAACCAGACGGCGATCCATGCATCAATTGCCGGTGGGCGTAAAACCATGGCGTTTTACATGGGCTATGCCATGTCATTGTTAGGCCGTGAGCAGGATTCTCTCAGCCACGTGTTTGTGAACGATGATTTCGAGTTTGTCCGTGATTTCTATTTTCCGACCAAAAACGACAATTGGATTGTCGGTAAAACAGCGGCGGATCAGGTCAATACCAAAGAGGCGATCGTAACGCTTGCCGAGATCCCCTTTGTGCGTATGCGTAAGAAGTTTGAAGATGATCTGATCAGCCAAATTGAGGAGGCGACCTTCAGTAAAACGGTGGCACGCATGAATGCGGCCGATCAAGTGACATCGGCACAGCTGTCGCATAATGCGTCGACCATCTCGGTGCTGGGCATTGATATTAAGCTTACGGCCAAAGAGCTCGCTCTGTATCACTACATTGCTCTTGAAACCGATAAAAAAGTGCTGGTGGATCGCCATTTTATTGAAAGCACTGCGCCAAGTAAGGCCTATTTGTCGGTATACAGCAAAATGAAAGGGGATGTTCGTGTCTACCGGACGTTTGGTTTGGAAGATGATATTGCCTGGCGTGAGCAAGCCTTAACGACGTTAAAACCGATGGAAAAAGAGTTCATTCAGCCGATCCGAACGCAAGTGAACAGCAAGCTGAAGAAAGCATTACCAGCAGAAATTTATGAAAAAGTGCAGATTCACTCTCAGCGCGTGAGCGGCGGAAACCAGTATTGGATCGCATCAGCATTGTTAGTCACGGAGGTGTGACGTCTGTTTAGTGTCGCACAGCTTGATTGAGTGTGAGGGCCGGTGAAGGGGGAGGGGACGTGATCACGCTGGTGTCGTGACATCCCTTGCCTTACTGCAAAAAATCGGCCTATGCAGTCATCTGATAGTTGAGTCTTATCCCCTCCCTCTTTTTATCCCATTGTCATTATTAATCGTCCTTTCGTGTGTGGCTTTTTGCTGCGCAGGGGCCACTGTATCTGGAGAATGTGTTATGGATCCATTTTGTCAGCATCGTCATGTCATCAAACTAAAACGTAATGTTTTTCAACGCCTGTGGTTTAAAGCCGTTTATCAATGTAAAGACTGTGGCGAACTGATCAAATTCTGAGTGATGTCAGCAACGCTCAACACAACATTAGGTGGTGAATCAGAAACGAAATAGCACAGGCTCACGTCTGTGCTTTTTTATGTCTGACGAGATTGCCCGTGCCGTGTCGCGGGATAACGATCGCAAGCTTATGAACGTCACCCATAGTTATCTACTCATTATGATGATATTGTTTTTAATTAATGGAGAGATGTCATGTCAGCTGCCCGTACTTTTACCTGTYCCACTGTTCACACGCATAACCCAGTCAACGCAATGACAGAGGTGAGCAACTTTGCCTTTTTACAGCCAGCATTACCGGATTTGTATCAGCAAGCGATACAGGCGGAGAAATACCTGTATAGCGACAGTCAATCCAGCTTGGCGAAAATGCGGCTATTTGTTGAATTAGCCTGTCATGAGTTAGGGGCACATTTTAAGCTCAAGCCACCCGTAAAAGGTGACTTGTTCAACAAAATTAACATGTTGTCTGCGAGTGGTTATGTTGAAGTATGGGTGACAGATACGATGCACCGCTTGCGTGATGCGGGGAATCGCTCTGTGCATTTGTGTGAGGTGAATGGTCATTACGTGGCGCAGCAGAAAACCTCTCGTGTGCGTATGCAAGCGCTTGTTCGCGAGCTGCACGATATGGCGAAATACATGGCGCACAAACTGCTTGGTACCGTAGAGCGTGACATGGGGGAGTGGGTGGAGCCCCAGCAATCAGAACTGGCGGAGTTAGTCACGCAAGCGTTGAATGGCCAGAAAGAGGCTAGCTTTGCCTTGGCGGAATATTGTCATGAACAGTTGTCTGCATTGACAGAAACCGGCGAGGATAAATGGTGGAATAAAACGGTGTATGCCGACCGTCAGCGTGATCTGGCGTATTGGCTGGAAAAAGCACATGCACAGGGTCACCCGCAAACGTGGTTGTTGTTGGCTAACAGTTATGCCAGCGGAAAATTGATGCCTCATGCTGACCGCACTGCCAAGCAGTGTTTCAAGCGCGCAGTAGAGCATGACAGCGATGGACAAGCCGCGTTTGATTACGGGCAATATTTGTGTCATCAACAGCAAGTTGTGCGTGGGTGGGAAATGCTGACACAGGCGGCAGAAAAGGGCCATGCTGAAGCATTGTTAGCGGTACAAGAAAAGCACTACGGCACACCCGAATATGCACAATGGATTAGCAAAGGTCTTGAGAGCGATCAGCTGGCGGCTTATACGCTTGATGCCTTTCAAAAGTTGCAAGCATACACAGCACTGGGTGGCGATGATTTGCTGGATGACTTGAGTGATGGACCATCGATCCCGTCATCTGATCAACTGACGCCTCAGCCGCTATCACTCAAACAACAGGCACATAAGCACCTGCGCAGCGCAGTGATCATAGGCACGGCGAAGCGCGCACCGGGCATGGCCTTTATTCAGGCGTATGTTGATGGTCATGGGGTGGGGAATAAATCCCTGTCTCAAGCTGATATGGCTGACAAAATGGTGGCCAGTTATGATGATTTGCCTGTCTTCTTGCCTTATCAACCGCTATTGTTCAGCGTGATTTGTGTGGGGGATGGCCACTACGAGGTGCTGCGTAAGGTGTATACCCGTGTGTTATCGCAGGGAGACAGCGAGGAAGCCAAAGCAGACGTGAAATTCCAGATGGCACAAAAAGCAATCACGGAGTTTAAAAAAGCGAAGTCAGTCGCGACGCCAGATACGATTCATAACCTGCTATCAGAGGCGGCAGATGCCGGCCACAAAGCGGCGCGCAGTTATATCCACTCAGCGGAAGGGAAAGCCTTGATGAAAAAATCCGGGTATGCCACTGCAGGGCGCATGCAGCCGAAAAGCGCAGGGCAGAAAGTCAAAGATAAAAAGAAACGTAAATTGGCAAAAAAAGCGCGCAAGCAATAACGCAAATTTCTTACATCTGATGCACTTTTTTAGTTTATCTGCCGTATAGGGTTAATGACTATAGGCAGATAATCAGGAGAGGCAAGATGAAGAGTGTCATTATTTCACTGGTGATACTTCATGCGTTGTTGTTACAAGGGTGTGCGAATCAACTGTTTTATTACCCATCAACTGCCGCACACATGAATGATGATATCCGCTGGCTACCTTCCTCTTCCGGCAATGCGTTGGCCTATTTGTGGTTGCCGAGTGCCGTTGATACACCGAAAGGCATTGTGGTGCACTTTCACGGAAACAGTGGCCATATGGAAGCGACGCAGGAAAAAGTGAATTGGTTGGTTGAGCACGGTTATCACGTCTTGGTGTTTGACTATTCTGGATTTGGTCATTCATCAGGGCAACCCACAGATGAAGCCTTATATCATGATGCGATGTCAATGCTCGCGTACAGTGAGACATTACAAGACAGTATGGGGCTGCCAGTGTTTGTGGTCGCGACATCAACTGGGGGCAATGTGTTTTTACGCGCATGGGCGGATCACCCGGCCGAGGTAGCCGGTATCATTATCGATTCGTCGTTCACCAGTTATATAGAAACGGCTGCATTTACGCTTCGTCAGCATGTACTGGGTAACATGTATGCATGGGTAGCGTCACTGGTCATGCGGGATGACTATGCTGCGGATGTAGCGATGGCGAATGTCCCGAAAACGAACGCATTAGTATTACATTGTGAGGACGATGAGGTGGTGCCTATTACCGCCGGTGAGGATTTATACGCAGAATTGGAAGGGGATAAAACGTTTTGGCGTTTGGAAGGCTGCCGTCATGCAAGGGCGATGACCGGCGCATTTCCTGAGGTTCAGCAACGGGTCGTTGACTGGTTAGCCCAATCCACGCCCGAATCCAATGGGGTGCTAGGCATGAATTTAGCGAAACGACAGTGATGTCAACAATCAGTAGATACGTCTAACGAGGGAGTTAGATAACACCCAAGCTGACGATTTGGTGATCTTTAGTGGAGGCTGGTCGTAGTATTCAAGGATGGTTTGTAAAATAAACCACCCTTATACATATCCCATTCTTATTGATTTCCAAGGTGAAGAGCGGATGGCAATATTAATGCTGACAGCGTAGAGACGTATTTCTTAAGGTGCGTTCTGACGGCCCACTAAATACAACACTGCAGATATCGTCAAGGTAATATACGTGATTGTGACGAATAGGTACAGATTGGCTGTCACCTTCTGCTACGTATCCATTATCATTCGTACGGGTGAAGGTATAGTCAAAATTAATACTTTTTGCATGTGTATCCGCTGAGTTATTTAATCGGGCAAATGTATTTTTAGTGACTAATTGGTTTTTATACTGATCAGTATAAGTCATCCAAGTGTACTCAAGGGCTTCAACTTGACCAAAGAATGCAGTACGGGTGTGTTTAGCGGCAAAGAAAAGCCCACCATTTAGCATGAGTAAAACGATAATAATGGTGAATTTATTGGCATTTAAGTAAGAATTTAGCGTTGTCATAAATACACTTATGGTTATCAATGGTGATTGAAATTTTTGTCTCGTCAATAGGTTGTCTATCTGGGTAGGGCTTCGCATGCTGAATCTCTTGCATAACCTGCTTGTAATGCACAGCCAGGATAAATTCTTTCATATTCCATATGGACAGTGCAGTTAGAAAGACAATAAATAGTATTGATAGGCGTTCGATAAGGATTTTACGCTTATTTAATGGCTGATTTATTTGTACTTTTTGTACTTTTTTTAAATTTTCTATGTCATCTGTTTTTTTATCCGTAACAGGCGTAACTTTAAATTGAAGGGAATAACCGACGCCTGGAACATTAACAAGAATTTGTTTTTCATTATCTTCAAGCACTTGCCTTGTTCTATTGATGAGTTGAGGTAAGCTTTCAGCTGAAATATGTTTTGTCCCCCATACTTTTTCAATAATGTGTTCTTTTTGTAATGTTTGAGGGAAGGCATCGACCAAACAACGTAATAATTGATATTGCTTGGGTGTTAGCATCACTGATTGCTTTTGGTCAGAGGATGCGGTATCAGTGATTCGCTGTAAATTCCTCGTGTCCACATTCCATGAAAAAGCACCTACAATTAAGTTGTTATGTTCTTCGTGCATGAATGATCTACATGGTTAATAGGGATAAAAAGAGTCCGCATTATACGTGATCAATCCTAAAATGTGAAGTGTGTTGCATTTTACAATGCTTACAATTTTCAATATGAATTAATTATCCACCATGTAATGATTTTTCCATTCATGCGCTTTCGGGGGGCGTTGTTCTGCCGCCATCATGACGATAAAAAATAATAAAAATGCCGTCATACAGGGAGTGATGACGGCGGCACGTGTAGATATTTCAGGAAGGAATTAGCCCGCTTTTAGCTCAAGCAGTGTGTGGCCTAAACCAATGTCATCGGTACGCGAAGCCACGGTAAAGCCTGCTTCTTCCACCAACTCTAAGAAGTCTTCACTGCGGTAGAAACGGCTGTTGCCGTTGGCCAAGCAGGTGAAGTAAAGCGATGTTGCGTTCAGGCTATAAGCCGCCGCATCATAGCGCTGGGCATCCCAGAAGAGTTCAAGAATATACACAGTCGCGTCATCCGACATGGCTGCGCGTACACGACGCAAAATGCTCAAAATCTCCATTGGCGAGAAACAATCCAAAAACTGGCTCATCCACCAAATATCGGCACCCGAAGGGAGCGCTTGTGATTTATCAAGCATATTGACGGGATAACCGTGAATCCGTTCAGCGAATCCAGCTTGTTTTGCATTGGCTAACGCCATTTCAATTTGCTGTGGCAAATCAATGATGGTGACATTCACATCTTGGTCATAATTGCAGCATTGCAGCGCCCATTTACCGGTGTTACCACCAATATCAAACAAACGTTTAGGTTTGGCCGCAAATACACGCTCCAGCAGCACAGGGAAAGAGCGGTCTGAGTAGAAGTGGTCAAAATTGAACCAGCTCTCTTTGGCTTTTTCAGGCAAGCGAGACAAGCCTTCATAGATGGTCGGCCAGTCACCCAATTCTTTCAAACCGGCGGGCGTCCCTTCTTGGATCGCTTCGGTTAAATGCATCATGGCGGCGTAACACACGTCGGCCGTGAAATCGAGATTCGCGCGGGTCATGCCATCGTTCGCCAAGAAGTACCCCAAGTTAGCCAGGACATAATTGGGTTTATTCCATGTCACAATGTGCGCACTTAATGCCATGTCCAACAAGACTTTAACGCCGTATTCCGACACGCCTGTTTGACGGGCAATCGTCGGGGCATCTAATCCATTTTTTCCTGCGCCATCAAGGGTGGCCAGGATGCCGAGGTCACGCAGCGTGCGTGCGGTATGAAAGACGATAGGGGCAAACGCTAACTTTTGAGCTTCCGTTTTGGCTTGCAAGGCATTGAATGGATCTTGTTGATATGAAGTCACAAAGCGTTCCAACTACTTAAAAGGTAATATTCATTCATGATCCAAAGCGTTTAGATCTGAGGGGGTATTTTGAATAAACGGTCCTAGGCTTTCAAGTGCTTGTGATGAAAATGCCGTAAATTACTGGACCGTGTGGTAAATGCACAGAAAGAACAGGCGTGTAGAGATAAAATATACGTAATCGATATGAGCAACATATTAATTAACATTTATTCGTAATGTGATAAAGGAATGTTACGTCATTTTACAACCCCGTTCGTTGGAAAGACGCTCGGTCATCGTTCGTATTCATTGTGCTTACCCATATGGATATGAGTAATGTGCAGGAATGTTATTTAATACGTATGGTGTAGCGTGGGAATATGCCTTGTGCGTATCCGTTGGCATTGTTTTGAGTGCGAGCGAAAGCAGAGCGGTAGACCATTAAATCCATGAAATAAAAGCCCATGCCTTAGCGACAAATGGTCGATCCCTAAAAGCAAGGATAATAAAGAATATGCATGTATGCTTATATGGTAAAAAAGGGGGGGTGAACGCTACCCCTATATTTCTTTAGCAAAGTTGATTGAAAAGGGAATTATTTGATGGCGTTTTATACAGTCAGTTTGTTTTAGTGATTGAATAAATGACCGTTTGAATAAAATCCTTAAGGATCGCCTCCCTAGCTATACCCAAAAGGGTCAATAAATATTATCCTAGTTGGTTGCTAGGATGGGCAACCGCATAGGTCTAACCGATCGCGAACACACAGCTACAAGCAGGTAACAGGTAAATAGCCCCGATGAATAAAGTACGTTTTGATATTGCAGATTGGCACGCATTGTCACCTGGGATGGCGAACCAAAGTGATTGGGCTGCGTGGGCAGCGAACGGTAAAGCATGGCCAACCGATCCTGCACCGGTTGCGGTGGGGGATATTCCTGCCATGATGCGCCGTCGAATGAGCCTGCTTAGCAAGTTAGCCATCCAAACCGCCATGACGTTGGTGCAATCTCACTCGGTTGATTTTATCGTTTTCTCTAGCCGTCATGGCGAACTGCACCGTACGGTCACATTATTGCAAGATGTGCTGCGCGGTGATGATGCTTCCCCCATCGCGTTCTCGCAATCAGTACATAATACTGCTGCCGGTCTGTTAACGATTGCCACCAAACTTGCCATTCCTGTCACCTCGATTGCCGCGGGTGAGCACTCGTTGCATGCCGCACTGATTGACGCTGCCGCGTATTTAGCTGAGCACCCAACGCACCGTGTCTTGGTGGTGGATTTTGACGAACCGTTACCCGTCCCTTATGACATCTACGAACCACAGCCGCACCAAGGTTTTGCGCTTGGCATGGTGATCACCCAAGGGGAGCAGTGTACCTTGCGTTGGCAACGAGCCCCTTCTGCTGCCTCCATGGTTGCCCTTGAACCGTTACAAACGTTGGCCGTTATTGCGCAATTAGCGCAGCAAGCGCCAGCTTGGTCAATCAACGGGCATCGCCATCATTGGCATTGGAATATCAAAGCGTGATGACCCCAACGACGCTCACTGTGTGTCAACGTGCCAATAAAGCGTGGCGTGTGTTGGCGACAGGGCTGTGCTTTAGCATTTTTGGTTTAGGTGCACTGTGCCTGACGTTTGTGATCTTCCCGTTGTTGACGGGCACCATGAAAGGGCGAGAGCGCCGAGAATTACGCGTACAGGCCATCATTCAACGCGCGTTTGCGTTTTTTTGCCGTACGATGCGCTTTTTTGGCGCAATTGAATATGAATTTGTGGGCGTGGAGCTATTGCAATACGATCGCCGTTGCCTGATTGTCGCTAACCACCCGAGTTTGATTGATTATGTGCTGATTGGCTCATGCTTACCGCAATGTGATTGCTTGGTGAAAGCGGCCATTTGGCATAATCCATTCATGCGCGGCATTGTGAAAGCGGCAGGATATATCCCCAATGTGGATCCTGAGCGTTTATTGGATGCCTGTGGTGAACGACTAGAAAAAGGTAACGTCCTGTTGGTGTTTCCAGAAGGCACCCGCACAACGCCTGGCGAGCAACCCTCATTGCAACGAGGGGCGGCCCAGATTGCCGTGCGCACCCAAACGGACTTACGCGTGGTACACATCACCGTGAGCCCCGATTTTTTAACGAAGCAGGCAAAGTGGTATCAGGTGCCTGATCGTAAACCCATTTTTCGGGTGGAAGTGAAAGAAAAAATTGCGATTACGGATTTTCTTGCACATTCAGATTCACCCACGACAGCGGCAAGGCAGCTTAACCGCCATTTGGCGACGGCGCTTTTCCCATAACAGAACAAGTAACACATAACGTAATAAAGAAGGTTAGCGTGGAATCATTACATAACGAACTAAAAGTACTCATCATCGAGGCATTGAATCTTGAAGACATCACCCCGGCAGACATTGAGGCGCAAGCTCCGTTGTTTGGTGACGGTTTAGGCTTAGATTCTATCGATGCCCTTGAACTGGGTTTGGCGATTAAAAAGCAGTACAACATTGCCATTGATGCCGATGATACGAATACTCGTCAATACTTTGCGTCAGTTGCAAACTTGGCTGATTTCATTGCTGCTAACCGCGCTTAATTGAGGACGTAATTGATGACTGATGTGAACCGTAACGACGTTTTTGAGCAAGTACAAAACGCCTTGGTTGAACTGTTTGAATTGGACGCGGCCGACATTACCCCTGAGGCGACCCTGTACCAAGACTTGGATCTGGACAGCATTGATGCGGTGGACTTGGTGGTGCATCTGCAAAATGTGACCGGCAAAAAAATCAAGCCAGAAGAATTTAAATCAGTACGTACCGTGCAAGACGTGGTCGATGCTGTGGCAGCCCTGCTGCAGTAATGCGATTTTTTACCGCACTGTCAGCCATTGCGTTACTGGGGTACCCCTTCGCGGTGTACTTCGGGATCAGCGAATGGGGCATGGGGCCGGTGGCTGGCGTACTGGGGGTTCTGTTTTTGATCCGTGTGTTAGCTGGCCACCAAGCCCGTTTACGTGAATTAAAATACATCGCGTATTTGAGTGGTGGTGCAGGGATCACATTGGCCGTCTTGGGCAGTGTGTTCCGTGAACATGGCTGGTTACTGTATTATCCCGTGATCGTGAACGGTTTAATGCTTGGGCTGTTTGGTGCCAGCTTGTGGCAATCGCAGACCATGATTGAGCGTTTCGCTCGGCTGCAAGATCCGAATTTGCCGGAGAGTGGCGTGCGCTACACACGCAAAGTGACACGCGTGTGGTGTGGCTTTTTTGTGTTGAATGGGGCGGTCGCCTTAACGACCTGTTTCATGCCTTTGTCGGTGTGGACGCTTTACAACGGGTTGATCAGCTATTTATTGGCGGGCAGTTTGTTGGCGGGGGAATGGCTGGTGCGCCAACGTGTACTCAAGAAACAGGTGGCAGAATCCGTGGTTGAGTAACCGCTGACGTAATGCCCCACACGTTAACCAACGTATGAACAGGGCGTGATGAACGTAGCTCGATGACAATCGCTCGATAAGAATAGCGTGATGAACAAATGAATAATTCTCCAGTGATGACCCCTTTATCGACGTTGTCTGAATCAATGGCCACGCCATTTCTCAGTTTAGATGTGCTGATGGCTTCGTCGCGCTCTGACGCGTTTCTCGTCGCGTATCATGCTCAATCATTTCATGAGCAGTCAGATCATGCGGCTCATGCGAAAACAATCGTCACATGGGCAACATGGCACACTGATGTTCAACGCCTGACGGTGGCCTTACAATCGCACCCTGCCCAGAAATGGGCACTGTGTTTTGATGACAGCTACCAATTTGCGGTGGCATTCATGGCTGCGACTCACGCAGGTAAACACCTCATTTTACCGGGTAACCATCAACCGGATGCGTTACTTGCATTGGCCGAACATTTCGATGCGATCTTGCACGATCGTGCGCACTATGATGGGTTAACGTGTCCACAGTGGCGTGTTTCGGCAGAGCGTGAGCCGGCATACTTGGCCGAATCAAGCATCTCAGCCAACACGTATGCGTTCACCACCTTGGCGCTCGCTGACTGCCGACTGACGTTATTTACCTCAGGCTCGAGCGGGGTACCTAAAGCGATTGAAAAAACGCTGGCGGATCTGGCCGAAGAAGTACAGCACCATGAACGCACATGGGGGACGGTAATCGCAGGCTCACGTATTGCCAGCACCGTGTCTCATCAACACATTTATGGTTTGTTGTTCCGCATTTTATGGCCACTGTGCGCTGGACGCGCTTTTGCTCGCCATGATCTTGTGTATCCCGAGCAAGTGATCGCCCATGCTGATAGCGATACTACCTTGGTGACCAGCCCCGCGTTATTGAAACGCTTAACGGATGCATCATCCGCTAACCCATATCGCGCTGTGTATTCTTCAGGCGGGCCATTAAGCCATGAGGCGGCTCAGAACAGCCATACGCTGTTTACTCAGTGGCCCATTGAGGTCTTTGGCAGTACGGAAACCGGCGGTATCGCATTTCGCCAGCAACATGATCCGCAAACGCCGTGGCAGGTGTTTGATGTTATCGATGTGGTGTTGAATGCGGAAGGTTGCTTGCGGATCCGGTCACCGTTTGTTGATGCTGCGCAGTGGTATCAAACCAGTGATCAATGCCAGCTACTGGATCACCGTCAATTTCTTTTGCTTGGCCGTGTGGATCGCATTGTCAAAATTGAAGAAAAACGGATTTCCTTAACCGAAGTCGAAGCGCGATTGTGTGCGTTACCTTGGGTGAAAGAAGTGGCCGTCTTGGTGCTTGAAGACCCCCGCCGCGTTAGCCTGGGCGCCGTACTGACGTTAACGGCTGATGGCGAAGCGGAGTTGGAAACGCTCGGTAAAGGGGCTTTTTGGCTTGCTTTGCGCCAAGCACTACGCCGCTGGCTAGAGCCGGTTGGCATTCCTCGTCGTTATCGGGTGGTGGACGATATACCGCTTAATAGCCAAGGAAAACGGCTTGTGAGAGACTTGGAAACGCTCTTTTAATACGAGAAAAGTGAACGAATTAAAAATGACCGAGACGAAACGAAAGCCAACGATACTGGCTCAACAAGTGAATGCACACCATGCTGTCCTCACGTTGCACGTGACGGCGGACATTACCGATTTCCAAGGTCATTTTACCGACTACCCCTTGTTACCGGGTGTGACACAAATTGAATGGGCGGTGCACTACGGTCGCACCTGCCTGTCATTAACCGGTGAGTTTGCCGGTATGGATGCGCTGAAATTTCAACAGCCGATCTTGCCAAACAGCCACGTGGTGCTGACCTTGACATGGTCGCCAGAAAAACACAGCTTGCGCTTTTGTTATACCTCCCAAGAGGGCGAGGTAGAGCATACGCATGCCTCTGGGCGTATCACATTGAGTGAGGCGCAATGAGCACCTTTCGCCCCTGTTTTTTGATCCCCTGTTATAACCACGGTGCGACGGTGCCCGCGGTGCTGGACGCCTTAGCGCGTTACCCCTATCCGGTGATCATCGTGGATGATGGCAGTGATGCAGCGACCAAGCAGATCTTGGCCGAGCAGGCACAACGTGCGCACGTGACTGTTGTGACCTTGCCACAGAATCAGGGCAAGGGCGGGGCGGTGATTGCCGGTTTATATCAGGCGTTTGCGCAATGTTTTAGCCATGCCATTCAAATCGATGCCGACGGTCAGCACGATGTCTCCGCACTACCCACACTCATTGCCACGTCACAACAGCATTTGACCGCGTTGGTTTCCGGCCAACCGATTTACGATGATTCGGTACCGAAGTCGCGTCTTTACGGGCGTTATGTCACGCATGTATGGGTATGGATTGAAACCCTGTCAATGCAGATTAAAGACAGTATGTGCGGCTTTCGTTCGTATCCGATAGGCCCGACCATCAAGGTGCTCGAACGTAACCGTGTCGGCCAGCGTATGGATTTCGACACCGAAATCATGGTGCGCATGTACTGGGATGGGTGCGATGTGCGTTTTGTCGATACCAAGGTCGTGTATCCGGAAGGCGGCATTTCCCACTTTGATGCACTGTGGGACAACATCAAAATCAGTGCCATGCACACCCGTCTGTTTTTTGGCATGTTGCCGCGTATTCCGCGTTTATTAAAACGCCGCGCGACGGCGGCTAAGTCACGCCATTGGTCCTCCCATGCAGAACGCGGCACCGTCTTGGGTATTAAAACCCTACTACTGGTTTACCGCTTGCTGGGACGTCGCGTGTTCAATGTGTTGCTGAAAGGGGTCATGGCGTATTACCACCGCACGGGGCATCGCGCCCGCGCCGCCTCTGAAGACTACTTGGCGACCTTGCGCCGTTATGCTGCCGCGCAAGACATGACTATCCCCGAAGAGTGTGACGGACACCTCAATAGCTATCAGCACATGCTGTCGTTTGGGCATACGATGCTCGACAAATTAGCGGCATGGCAGGGGGATTTCTCGTTTGATCACATCACCGTGCACGGGCAGGATCATTTTGATCAGATCACCGCAAATAAGCAGGGGATTGTGATCTTAGGTTCTCATTTGGGCAATTTGGAATTGTGCCGTGCCCTGAGCCGTGGCTACGACAATGTGAAAATTAACGCCTTGGTGTTTACCGAGCATGCCGAACGCTTTAATGCCGTCATGCAGGCCGTGAATCCCGATTCGGCCCTTAATGTGATCCAAGTGAACAACGTCGGTCCCGAAACCGCCATTTTGTTGCGACAAAAACTCGATCAAGGGGAGTGGGTGGTGATCGTGGGTGATCGTACCTCGGTCACGCATGAACAGCGCGTGATATGGGCGGGCTTTCTCGGCAAACCTGCGCCGTTCCCGCAAGGCCCCTTCATGCTGGCAGCCGTGTTAAAAGCCCCGGTTTATACCTTATTTGGTTTACGCAATGACAGCGGTGATACGCCGCATTTCGATGTGCACTTCGAGTTATTTAACGAACAGATTCAGTTACCTCGGGGGCAGCGAGAGCAGGCCCTTCAGGCTGTTGTCAGCCAATATGCTACGCGGTTAGAAGCTTACACGTTAAAAGCACCACTGCAATGGTATAACTTCTTTCCTTTCTGGCAGTTAAGTGGAAAAGATAATGCATCATAATCAGCACCCGGACATGACCAAGATGAACAAAGACAGCGTAACCTTTGGCGTTGATCGCCTGACCATTGAAGACGTTGTTGCGGTGGCGAATGGCGCCTCGGCGGCAATGAACGACAGCATGGAATACCGTGCAAAAATCGACCGCGGTGTCGCTTTTCTTGAGCGTTTGCTGAAAGAAGAAGGCGTGATTTATGGCGTGACAACCGGCTACGGTGACTCGTGCACAGTGGCTATCCCGCCGCATTTGGTGGACGAACTGCCGTTACACCTGACCCGCTTCCACGGCTGTGGTTTAGGTGAAAATTTAAGCCATGAGCAAGCACGCGCCGTGTTAGCGACCCGTTTATGCTCGTTGTCACAAGGGGTATCGGGTGTTTCACATGAATTGCTGAATCAGATCGTCACCTTGATCAATCACGATATTGCCCCGCGTATTCCGCAAGAAGGTTCTGTCGGTGCCAGTGGTGATTTAACGCCGCTATCGTACTTAGCGGCGGCCTTGATTGGTGAGCGCGACGTGATTTATAAAGGCCAGATCCGCGAAACTCGCGATGTATTTGCCGAGCTGAATATTGCGCCGATCACGCTCAAGCCAAAAGAAGGCTTAGCGTTAATGAACGGCACCTCAGTGATGACGGCCTTGGCCTGTTTAGCGTACAAACGCGCCGAGTATTTGGCGCAGCTGTCTACACGTATCACGGCGATGGTGTCGGTCGCGATGCAAGGCAATGACTTCCATTTCGACGAAGCCTTGTTCGCGGTGAAGCCGCATCCGGGTCAACAGAACATTGCCGCGTGGCTACGTTCTGATTTGCAAGCGGCCCGCCCACCGCGTAACAGTGATCGCCTGCAAGACCGTTATTCGTTGCGTTGTGCGCCACACGTGATTGGCGTATTGCAAGACAGCCTGCCGTGGTTGCGTCAAATGATTGAAAACGAACTGAACAGTGCGAATGATAACCCGATCATTGATGGAGATAACGAACGCGTGTTGCACGGTGGCCATTTCTACGGCGGCCACATTGCCATGGCGATGGATACCCTGAAAACCGCGGTGGCGAATATCGCCGATCTGCTGGATCGCCAGATGGCGCAGTTGATGGATTACAAATTCAATAACGGGTTGCCGTTTAACCTGACCGGTGCAGAAGGTGAGCGCAAGCCGATTAACCACGGCTTTAAAGCGGTGCAAATCGGTATTTCTGCGTGGACAGCCGAAGCGTTGAAAAACACCATGCCCGCGAGCGTGTTTTCACGTTCTACCGAATGCCATAACCAAGACAAAGTTAGCATGGGTACCATTGCGTCGCGCGATTGCTTGCGTGTGTTGCAGTTGACTGAACAAGTGACAGCGGCCTCGTTATTGGCGGCGACGCAGGCATTGGAAATTCGCCTGCGCCGTAACGAGTTGAACGATCAGCACTTGAGTCTGGCGCTGAAAACCATGCATGAAACGGTATTGAGTGAATTTAGCTTTGTGGAAGAAGATCGCCCGTTAGAGCACGATTTGCGCCATTTCATTGAGCGTATTCAGCAGCAACACTGGGCGCTGTATTAAGCCGTTAACAGAACAAAATAGGAAAACGCAACAATGAGCAATCAGCCGGTATTACGTGCAGAAGTGACCATGATGACCGCGTTTCAAGATGCAGATCCGATGGGCGTGGTGTATCACGGTAATTACTTTCGTTTCTTTGAAGAAGCCCGCCGTGTATTGATGGATAAATTGAGTTACAACTACCGCGAGATGCAAGCGTCTGGGTATGTGTGGCCGATCATTGATACCCGCGTGAAATACATCAAACCCATTCCGTTTAACCATGAAATTCGCGTGGTGGCGACATTAACCGAATGGGAAAACCGCTTGAAAGTGGACTACGTGATTTTCGATGCCCAAACCGGTGCGCGCATGACGAAAGGCTACACCATGCAAGTGGCGGTGGGGATTGAAAGTGGTGAAATGTGCTTCGCCTCGCCAAAAGTGCTGATGGATAAAATGAATACGTGGTTGGCTCATGAACAAGCGTAATGTGTTTGTCATCCTGCACCAGCGATTGCTGGTGGGTTTATGTTTAGTTGTGTGTGGCTTGAGTGGGTCTGCGTATGCCCAAGTTGGCACACACGCTGACACGCAAGGTGGAAAACACGATCAAGCGAACGCGCAGGCTCAGCACTCGGCGTTCACCTTGGCCGATTTGCAACAGCAGCTCGCAGCACAAACCGTGGTGCGTGGCGACTTCACTCAAACCCGCCATATGGCCATGTTCAGTGCGCCATTGCAGTCATCTGGGCACTTCTTGTTGGCGCAAGACCACGGTTTGTTGTGGCAACAAACCGTGCCGTTTCCGGTGTCACTGGTATTAACCCAAGACAAACTGAGCCAGCAATTCGGCGACAGTCCGGCGCAGGTGATTGCCGCCAAAGACAACCCGATGGTGTTCTATTTCAGCCACCTGTTTTTGTCGTTGTTTAAAGGCGATACTCAGCAGTTAACAGAACAATTCACCGTGTCACTGACGCAGCCGGCATCGCCTGAATCGGGTGAGTCAGCGGGCGCGCAGTGGGCATTGACGTTAACACCGACGGCAGCACCACTGAACGCGGTGTTCCAACATATCCGCTTGTCGGGTGGTCAATTCATTGATCAGCTTGTGTTGACGGAGAAACGCGGTGACGTTACTGAAATCCAATTTAGTCACCAGCGTGCTGTTAGCGCAACGTCAGGTAAGACAGCCACGACACTAACGAAAGAAGAACAACGTGCTTTCCAACTTTAAACCCGTAACGCCATCCCATCCCGACCGCGCGCAACGACGCGTTAAACAGCGCGCGCTCGCTTGGCTATTGGTGATGTTGACGGTATTGGGGGTGTTGGCGACGCAATTGCTGGGTCGACAGCCGGTACCGATTGATACCAACATCTTGGCGTTGCTGCCAGAGAACCGACAAGATCCCGCGGCACAGGCGGCGTTTGATCAGGTCGCGTCCAGCATGAGCAACAAAGTGGTGTTCGTGGTCGGCAGTGACGATCCTGCCCGTTTGTTCACGGCGGCGGATGCGTTCACACAGCAGCTATCGACCTTGGGCTTGTTGGGTGAAATCAGCGGTAAGATCAGCCAGTCTCAGCAGCAAGCGTGGGGGAAGCTGTATTTTCCACATCGGGCACAGTTTTTAACGCCCGAGCAGCAAGTGCGATTACAAACAAACCCAGCTGCGCAGGTGCAGCAGGTGATTCAAGCGGTGTACAACCCGTTTTCTGGGGTGACAGGGCAAGAACTAGCCGCTGATCCCTTCCTGCTATTCCGTGAGTTTATGTCACACCTGACTGCGGGCAATGCCGCCGTCACCCTGCAACAGGGCTACCTGACGGCGCCGTACCAAGGCAAAACCTATGTGTTGATCTCGGCGGATCTGGCTGAATCGGCATACAGCATGACAATGCATGACAGGTTGCCCGCGTTAGCCAAGGTGGAAGAGACGCTGCGCCACGAATACGGGGTGAGCGTGCTGCATACCGGCGTGATTTTCTATGCCGCGCATGGCACGAACAGCGCGAAAGGGGAGATCAGCACCATTGGCGTTGGCTCGCTGTTGGGTGTGATCGCCTTATTGTTGCTGGTGTATCGCAGCGCGTTGCCATTAGGGTTGGCATTGCTGTCCATCGGTTGTGGGTTGTTAACAGCGTTTGTGGCGACGGTGCTCGTGTTCGGCAAAGTCCACCTGTTCAGCTTGGTGTTTGGCGCCAGTTTGATCGGCGTGTCTATCGATTATGCCCTGCACTTTTTGACTGATCGCCTTGCTGCCGGAAAACAGTGGCATGTTCGCGAAGGGGTGCAGCACATTGTGGTCGCGGTATCGCTGGGTTTATTGATGAGCCTGATCGGTTACTTGTGCATGATGATTGCGCCGTTTCCCGGTTTGCAGCAGTTATCTCTGTTTTCAGCCGTTGGGTTAGCCGCAGCGTATGCCACCGTGATGTGTTGGTATCCCGTGTTGGCTGCTCGACCGGGCAAAGTGGTGGCCTTGCCGTGGGTGGGTGCCATGACGGCGTGGCTTGCTTATTGGGCGAAACCGAGTGTGCGTTGCGGCTTGCCGTTACTGTGTATCGTCGTGGCGCTGGTGGGATTATTTCGTGCCAGTTATGACGATGACATTCGCCAGTTACAAGCGTTACCGGCTGACTTGAAACAGCAAGAAGAAACCATTAAAGCCATTACTGGCCTGCAAGGCGGCCAACAAATGTTGTTGGTGCAAGCCGCCACCGAGCAAGCCTTGTTGGAACAGCTGGGTGTCGTTGATCGCCAATTAACGCAATTTGTTCAGCAAGGGGCATTAAGCGGTTATCAAAGCCTGCACACGTATCTGCCGTCTGCGCAGACACAGGCCGATAACTACGATGAGGTCGAGCGGTTGTATCAGCAGGAAGGCGCGCGCCTTTCGGCGCAATTGCAACTGAAGCAGGCTATTGCGTTAGACGCCGCTTTTGTCCCGTTAACGCCGGATGCGTTTTTAGCGTCGCCGGCTTCCGCGCCATTGCGTTTTTTGTGGCTGGGTAATATCGAAGGCCACCCGGCTTCAGTCGTGATGTTAAAAGGCATTCATGATGCGAGCGCATTGCAAGCGTATGCGGCGTCTGAACAGGGCGTCACGTATTTAGACAAGCCTCAAGAAGTGTCGGCGATTTTTGCCGAATACCGCGTGCGGATCAGCGAACTGTTGCTGGCGGCCATGGGCGTGATTTATCTCATTCTTGTCGGACGTTATGGCTGGGTTCGGGCACTGCGCGTGATTGCGCCGCCTGTGATTGCCTGTTTTGTTGGCTTGGGTATCACCGGTTTTACCGGCACGCCATTGAATCTATTTAATTTGTTAGGCTTGTTCCTGATTTTAGGGATCGGCATTGATTACACCCTGTTTTTTGCTGAACAAGGCATGGCAAAATCAGCGCGAGCTAACAGCACCTTATTGGCGATCACGCTGTCGGCGTTAACCACATTATTGTCATTTGGTTTGTTGGCGTTGAGTGAAACGCAGGCCATTCACAGTTTTGGTATCACGGTGCTAACTGGTATTTTGACCGCGTGGTTACTGGCACCGCTGTCGTTGCCTCAAACAGCAGAAAAACACGCCACAGAAAAAAGGAAACAAGATGACGTTTGTTTGCCATCGTAAACGACTTGCGTGTGCGGTCTTGTTGTTCATCACCCTCAGTGGGTGTGCACATCGTGATGAAACCGACGCGGCGTCAGCAGATGCCACGGTGAATACCGCGGCGAGTGATCCGGCAACGGCAGGCCAGCCGTCAGGCATGATCAACCAAGTGGCGTTAGCACCGAACGTGAACGTGACGTTACCGACCCCCGCCGCGCTCGGGGAAAGCTTGACGGCGACCCAGTTGATCACGGCGCGTTGGGGTGATCAACAAAACCAATTGCCCGTGCAATTGGAAGTCACGCCAGACAAATTGGTACTGGCCGGATTTTCATCGTGGGGCGCGCGCATACTGAGCCTGACCTATCAGGATCACGCGTTATCCACCGATGTGTTGCCAGGGCTGGGCAATGTTCTGCCTAAGCCAGAGCAAGTGCTGCTGAACCTGATGCTGACCTTGTGGCCGGTAGAGGCCTGGCAGGCACCGTTAGCCGCGGTAGGGTGGCAGCTAATTGAGCACCCGCATCAGCGACAATTGCTGGATAATCACGGTAACGTTGTGGTGGATATTCACTATGCAGCGTCGTCGCCACTCGATGGCGAGATCGTGTTTACCCATCGCCAGCTGGGTTATGTCATCACGATTAACACTTTGAATCACCGTCAATCACCGCAGCAGTAAAGAGAGAAGAAGAAATATGACGCTGACCGTTACAGAATCGACACCTTTGCAAGCGGTGACACCCGTGTATATCCACGGCTGCAGTTTTCATTCCGCGTTAGGCGCAGAGCCAACCACCATTCATCAGCGGCTTGCACAAGGGTATTCGCCAGACATGCAAGCGGTGTCAGGCTGGCTGAATAACGGCGCCGATACCGTGGTAGGTAAAGTCACGGCGGCGTTACCTGAACTACCGACGCATTTGGCGGCGATCCGTTATGGCACCCGCAATAACCGCTTGGCGTTGTCGGCGTTGCAATCCATTACGCCAGTGATTGAGCAGGCCATTGAAAAATACGGCCGTGATCGTATCGCGGTGATTGTGGGCACCAGTACCTCGGGCATTGCCGACGGTGAAACGGCGCTGAGTGAACACATCGCGCACGGTGAACTGCCGGCAGATTTTCATTATCAGCAACAAGAAGTGGCCAACCTTGGCGAGTTCGTGGCAGATCTGTTTCGCCTCGATGGACCGGTGTATACCATTTCCACCGCGTGTTCATCCAGTGGTCGCGTATTTTTATCGGCGAAGCGGTTACTGAAAGCCGGTATCGTCGATGCGGTGATCGTGGGCGGAGCCGATTCCTTGTGCCGACTCACTCTGAATGGCTTTAATGGCTTAGATGCTATTTCCCACCGGTTGTGTAATCCGTTCAGTGCTAACCGTGATGGCATAAATATCGGTGAGGCGGCTGCGTTCATGTTGTTGTCTTTGGATGTCAATGACCGTGACAGTGAAAACAGTGACGCAATACCGGCCATTGCGTTGCTGGGTGCGGGCGACAGCTCTGATGCGCACCATATTTCTGCGCCGCATCCGGAAGGTAACGGGGCAGAAGCGGCCATGCGTAAGGCATTGGATGACGCCGGTTTAACGGCGCAGGACATTGGTTACATCAATGCGCACGGTACGGCGACGCCGCTGAATGATGAAATGGAAGCCAAAGCCATTCATCGTGTGTTCGGCAGTCAAACCCCAGTAAGCTCGACGAAACCCCTGACCGGGCATACACTAGGCGCCGCCAGTGCGGTGGAAGCGGCCATTTGTTGGCACGTATTGCGTTATCAGTTGCCGTTACCCGTGCAAGTGAACGACGGCCAAATCAGTGATAGCCTCGCGCCGATCCGTTTGGTTACCGCCGAAACACCGTTGACAACATCCGCCGTGTTGAGTAATTCGTTTGCCTTTGGCGGCAACAATATCAGCCTTATATTTGGATATTCCCATGACTAATATTCCCCCTCTTTCAGATCTTTTGCCCCATGACATGCCCATGGTATTGGTGGATACATTGGTCGAGGTGAGTGCATTCGCGGTGCATTGTCAGGTTACCGTCCATGAAGGCGGCCTGTTTTTTGATGCCGAACGCCGTGAACTGCCGGGTTATGTCGGCATTGAATTAATGGCACAGACCATCGGCGGTTGGTCGGGGTATCACGCATGGTGCCGAGGTGAGGTATCACCGGTGGGCTTTTTATTGGGCAGTCGCCGCTATCAAACCGCGTGTGCCGCTTTCCCAGAACACAGCGTGCTCGATATTTATGCCGAGCAAGTGCTAGAAAACAACGGTATGGCCGTTTTTGCTTGTCGCATTGAACAGCAAGGACAGGTGCTGGCCACTAGCCAGCTCAATGTGTTTGTACCGTCACCAGAAAAATTAGATCACATGTTAAATAGGAATCCATCATGACTCGACACGTATTGGTTACGGGCGCAAGTAAGGGGATTGGTCGCGCCATTGCGATTCAGCTTGCTAAAGATGGGTTTAGTCTCGTTGTGCATTACATGAGTGATCGCGCGGGGGCCGAAGCCACGTTGGCAGAGATTGAACACGCTGGTGGTACAGGCCGTTTACTCCAGTTTGATATCAGTGATCGCGCACAATGTCGCGAGCAACTGGAGCAGGATATTGAAGCCCACGGTGCCTATTACGGCGTGGTGAGCAATGCCGGTATTACCCGTGATACGGCCTTCCCCGCGATGACAGAGGCCGAGTGGGATGGGGTGATCCACACCAATCTCGACAGTTTCTATAACGTGCTGCATCCGTGTGTCATGCCGATGGTGCGTCTACGCAAAGGCGGCCGCATTGTCACCTTGGCGTCGGTATCGGGCATTACCGGTAACCGTGGTCAAACCAACTACAGCGCCGCCAAAGCCGGAGTGATTGGTGCCACCAAGTCATTGGCACTGGAACTGGCCAAGCGCAACATCACCGTGAACTGTGTGGCGCCAGGGTTGATTGATACCGGTATGGTGGATGAACACGTAAAAGAGCATGCGTTGCCGCAAGTGCCATTGCGCCGTATGGGTGAGCCAGAAGAAGTTGCGGGTCTGGTGAGTTATTTGATGTCAGATATTGCCGCTTATGTCACCCGTCAGGTGATTTCGGTAAATGGAGGTTTAGTATGAATCGTCGTGTCGTAGTAACAGGCATGTCTGGCGTCACCGCGTTCGGTAACGATTGGCAAGCCATTGAACCGAAATTACGCGCGTGTGAAAACGCCACCGTGTACATGGAAAGTTACGAGCAATACAACGGCCTGAATACTAAGTTGGCCGCGCCGATTGATGGTTTCACCTTGCCGTCTCACTACACCCGTAAAAAAGTGCGCGGGATGGGGCGCGTGTCCAAACTGTCCACCTTGGCCAGTGAGCAAGCCTTACAGCAAAGCGGCCTGATTGATTGTGATGTGTTAACCAACGGCCAAACCGGTATTGCTTATGGTTCATCAACCGGCAGTACACCAGCGATTGGTGCTTTTGGTGTCATGCTCAATGAGAAAGATACCAAAGCCATCACCGCCACGACCTATGTGCAAATGATGCCGCACACTACTGCCGTGAACGTGGGTTTGTTTTTTGGTTTACGTGGCCGCGTGATCCCGACCAGCAGCGCATGTACTTCCGGTAGTCAGGCCATCGGTTATGCCTACGAAGCCATCAAGCACGGTTACCAAACCGTCATGGTCGCGGGGGGCGCGGAAGAGTTGTGCCCAACGGAATCGGCGGTGTTTGATACCCTTTTTGCCACCAGTTTGAAAAACGAGGCGCCGAAGTCTACCCCCCGCCCGTTTGATACCGACCGTGATGGTTTGGTGATTGGCGAAGGCGCCGCAACGTTGGTACTGGAAGAGTATGAACATGCCGTGGCCCGTGGTGCGACGATTTACGCTGAAATCGTTGGCTTTGCCAGCAACTGCGATGCGACCCATGTGACGCAACCGACCATGGAAACCATGCAGCTGTGTATGGAAATGGCGCTGCAAAATGCGGACCTAACACCGGATGTCATTGATTTCATTTCAGCGCACGGTACCGCAACAGAGAAAGGCGACATTGCAGAAACCAATGCCACCGCGAACATCTTTGGTGACAACGCGCCGATCAGTTCCCTGAAAAGCTACTTTGGCCACACACTGGGTGCCTGTGGCGCAATTGAAGCATGGCTGGGCTTAGAAATGATGCATGCAGGGTGGTTTAACCCCACGCTGAACCTAGACGCTATTGATATCCGTTGTGGTAACTTGGATTACATTCAAGGCACTGGCCGTGAGATCGATTGCCGTTACATGATGAGCAACAACTTCGCGTTTGGTGGCATTAACACCTCTATCATCTTCAAGCGCTGGGAAAGCTAAGGCTTTTTACGCTGTGTGATACACGCGCATGCTTGGTACCGTAATACGCGGTGCCAAGCATCATTTCCCTGTTTTACGTTAATTCCTCGCTTCACCGCTTCGGTTATATCATCATCGTTTTCGATAAAATAAGGTGTCGAAGGGCTAAATACGCTAAGATGCACGCCATTATTTTAGCTAGAGCCTTTATTTCTCCATGACTACAGCCACAACGCCAACCACCTTTACGGAACTTGCCCTTATTCAGCCTTTGTTAGCCCGCCTGACAGAGCTGGAATACCAACAGCCTACGCCGATTCAAGCGCAAGTGATCCCAAGTGTTTTAGCGGGGCGCGATGTTATCGCGGGTGCCAATACCGGTTCTGGTAAAACGGCGGCCTTTGCTTTGCCAATGTTGCAGGATCTGTTTACGCAAAAGCAGACAGAGAAACCGAACAGCAATAAAGGCAACTATGTGTCAGGGCTGATTTTGGTGCCAACGCGTGAGTTGGCGAAGCAGGTGGCTGACAGCGTTAAGTCTTATGCCGTGCACTTTAACGGTGCGATTAAAACCGTTTGTGTGTTTGGTGGTGTGTCTGCCAATACACAAATGCTGGCACTACGTGGCGGTGCCGATATTCTGGTCGCCACTCCTGGTCGTTTGTTGGATCTTATCTCAAGCAATGCCATCAAGCTGGACAAGGTAAAAACCTTGGTGCTGGATGAAGCTGACCGCATGCTAAGCCTTGGCTTTACCGAAGAGCTGTCTGAACTGCTTGGGCAATTGCCGAAACAAAAGCAAACGCTATTGTTCTCTGCGACATTCCCGGAAGAAGTGCAGGCGCTAACGCAAGAGCTGCTGAATGATCCAATCGAAGTACAGCTACAAAGTGACGACGCCAGCACGGTGGTACAGCGTGTGTTTAACGTGAACAAAGGCGAAAAAACCGCCGTACTTGCGCATTTGATTAAAGAGCACCAATGGCGCCAAGCGCTGGTGTTTGTGAATGCCAAAAACAACTGTGAGCACTTGGCTGACAAACTGTTCAAGCGCGGCATTGAAGCGGAAGTCTTCCACGGTGATAAAGGGCAGGGCTACCGTACTCGTATTCTTGACGCGTTTAAATCCGGTGAAATTGACGTGCTGATTGCTACCGACATCGCGGCGCGTGGTTTGGATATCGAAAAGCTGCCAGTGGTAATCAACTTTGATCTACCACGTAGCCCGTCAGACTACATCCACCGTATTGGCCGAAGCGGCCGTGCGGGTGAAGTGGGCCTTGCGCTGTCGTTGATTGATTATGAAGATTTCCACCACTTCACCGTGATCGAGAAGAAGAACAAAATCCGTCTTGAACGCGAGCAAGTGAAAGGCTTTGAGCTGGATGAAACTGTGACCGAAAAGATGCTAGCGGCTAGCAAGCCAATGGCAAAACCGGCCGGTACCGGCAAGAAAAAGCGTAAGAAGCCAATGCAGAATAAATCAGACATCTGGTTGAAGCACTAATATCTTCGTTTACGTTACCCAGTCCGTTAACGTGACTGGGTAACGTCACTCGCGATCAAACAAGAAGGCAATACCATGAGCGGAACACAACGCGCCAATATTCACCCGGGATTGGAAGTAAAAATCGTACTGAAAGAACACCAACGCAGCGGCACGCTGACGGCGGGTATCGTGAAAGACTTGCTTACGAACTCGCCGAACCACCCGCACGGCATTAAAGTGCGCTTAGAAAGCGGCGCGGTTGGCCGTGTGAAAGTGATTGGCTGAATCCCGCTTCATTCTTTTTCCGCTTTTGCGTCATCATGCCCTGCCTTTCGCATTAGCAATGCATCATCAGAGATTTGTCCACTGTGCTTGGTCCCTGAGCACTAAAAAGACAAAAACGAATATTTTGGTTTACTTTTTCCAAGCTAACAAGGAATGCCTTGAGGTAATCAACGGTGATTTTACAGAATACTTCTCGATTCGACTTCCACATCACTGATAACCGTGTAGATAAATCCTTTTGTTTAGTCTGCTTTGTTTATCATTTTATTAGGGTTTGAATAGGTCTTCGATCATATTCGCTTCGGTACCGAACAAATAGATTTCATCTAAGCCACAACGCTCACGTAGTAGCCATCCGTCCTCTAGTTGGTGATGATGAGCATGGCCAACACCGCGACTTCGTACATACGCTTCGAATTGCTTTATTCTTTGAGTAGCGGTTTTCGCTATCAGGTACGGCTTCCATTCCACACCTTCTTTGAAGTCTTCACAGCTAAACGTTAGCTCGTAATCAATGCAGCAGGTACTAATATCGCCTTGGCTATGCTGTTGCGATTAAGCCTGCAGGATTATTTATTTAATTTCAGTTCCTGCTTTGATTGATTAGTTAACGCCGTGGTTCTCGTAGCCTTTGCCGATACTGATAATAGCTTTGTTCTCTGCATCAATACGGCTCTTTGTCATATCGCTTTCGTCTTCAAGAGCACGAGTCTCGGCCTCGATACGGCGTTTCTCTTGCTCTAACTTCCAAGCGGCTAACTCTGCTTTTTTTGCTTTAATAACTGCCTGCTCTTCTGCGATTTCACGTTCACGCTCCGCAATCAAAGCCGCCTCTACAGCTTCTTGCTGTTTTTGTTTAACGTTATTCTCGTTACGAATGCGTTTAACTTCTTGCAGATTAGATGTAGTTAGAATGTTTCGGTACTCAGGATCAATCTCTAAGATGCCAGTCAGGAAAGCCTTGTCGTTTGGCAGGTACCCCGTAACTTCATTTCCGCAAAGTTCTGCGTATAAGCCTGCAATTCTGTGAGCCATTGAGTCAAAGTTGTAGCGGATACAGCCGTTTAGCAATACATCCTCTTTTGATTTCTTCAATACGAATACTTCACCGTCTAGAACCGACGTTACAGTGTCCATACTCGGAGTGATGAAGATGCGTTCTCTTGTGCCTTCGCCATTCAACCAGATAATGGTCGCATTAGAGATCGCAGGTGCATCAACCGAAGCACAACCAGACATAGCCAAAGCAAGTGCAGGCAATAAAATTTTTTTCATTAAAGTAATTCTCTATATTGGTTTGGGTTAGCACCCAGCACGGACGCTAACTAAAACCGCCTCAGTCCTTGAAACATAGGTTTACTTGGTAGAAAATTAATCGTCGACCCTTTCGGTAGGTCTGTCGAGTAAAGTGAAGTCCCTCTATATCACCAACTGAAATGTTGTAATTAATATCCCAATCGTATCGAAGACGGTTCTCAGCTTCGTATGCTCCAGCTTTAAGAATGTTGTGTTGACTTGTTAATCCATCAAGATAGAAGAAATAGCCAAGTAATTGACGTTTGTATTAAGTGGAAATCCACTTTTTTAATTTTTTATAATGGAATCCAAAACGAAATTAATTTCTCAATAATAATTAAGTTATTAAAAGTTATAAATTAATTTTAGAGTTAACAATGTTTAGTTGTGTTAAAAATACCTAATAAGTGCAAAAAGTAGGCGCAAGGAGGTTGGTTTAGATGTTTTAATTAAAAATAAGCAAAATAAATCATATTTTTAATAACAACTTGTTTGTTATTTTAGWGTGTAAGTCTTAATGAAAAACAACAAAACCGGTGTTTTTCAAGGTAGTTGTCACTAGTTGGTCAATTATTACGCTGCTTCTCTTTCGGGATTTAAGTGTACTGCCCCGATAGGCTGGCAGTTCCTAATATTCTTTGACCAACGTTCTGG
>NZ_JAKJSN010000051.1:0-39142 GCF_050337005.1 Photobacterium japonica
ATATTATTCTCGGGCACAACGGCTCCTGATTGTCGAAGTTGTTTTCGCCAATAATACAGCGTTGCTTCACTGATGCCTTCTTCTTTTGCTATCTCCGCGACAGAGCGAGACAACGGTGGTAACAACTTTTTCAAGATGGCTTCTTTTCTTTCTTGCGAATAACGAGACATGTTTCCTCTGTTTCCGCCCCTCTAAATTGATGAATTTTTAACAGTGACAACTATCCTGACACAGGGGGTTCCCGATGCGCTGGAAGATGCCGAAAACCCACTGCCCGATTTAGCCAGAGCAATCATCGCTGATTGTTACGACCACCTTTTAGTGCTCAACCAGCGTATCGACGATCAGGAACATTGCTTTGATATGCTGGTATCGCGCAGTCATAATGCCAAAAAGATAATGAAAGTGGCGGGCATCGGTCCTATTACCGCAACGGCGGTGATTGCCAGTATAGGTAAAGGCGAGCAGTTYGATAAAGGCAGAGCTAGATTTTAATAAAAGGTGCTGCTTGGCTCGGTTTAGTGCCAACCCAATATTCCACGGGCGGTAAACCAAGGCTTGGCCGTATCACCAAAAAAGGTGACAAGTACCTTCGCACGCTACTCGTTCATGGTGCGCGGGCAGTGATTGCCAGCCTGGGTGACAAAACCGACCGACTCAGCYTGTGGTGYAAAGACTTGGTTGAGCGGCGSGGYTTCAAACGCGCTATCGTGGCATTAGCCGCCAAAAATGCGCGAATTATCTGGTCGCTGCTGCGTCACGACACCGACTACGAACCCATCAAAAATTAACGGATGTAGAAACCATTTGTGAGGGAGTCACACACTTCACCGGGTCATTGCAATAGCCAATGATGATGTATGGTTAAGACCATTTGCGGGAAAACCTGATATGCAGGCGGGCACAAAAGATGCCTTCTAACGAATGAGGAACCGCAACCGCGTAGTGTCATCAGGGTCATGGCAAATAAGCCAATAAACAGACCGAATGTAGAGCGGCAGTCCCAAACCTTATATTACCTGACGCTGTTGTTGACCCATGTAGCCCGCTTAACTTGATGCCAACTACACCACACCCAAACTGACCACCGGAATTACAAAAGCCAAACCGAACCAAAATTGCCGCGGGTTGGCAGTCAGGTTGAAGCGATTGTTATGCGCTTGAATCACATACGAAGTTGACGTCTTCATCGATTAACCGATAACTTGTAACGGCTTTAATGTCGCCACAGCCTCTAACTAGAATATCCAGACAGTCAAGGTAACCATTCTTAACACTTAAAACAGTCTCTGCACCCAGCTCCAAAACTGAGGACTCAATTATAGGGCCAATAAAGTTTACTGTCTTAGAATTAGCTACAACATTACCTCGTTTTTCGAAGCATACGATAACACCAGACCCCGTATATTCTCGCTCTGATACAATTAACTCAGAAATACAGCTACTTTTGAAATCATCTGGATAAGAGCTAACTATAAATTGGATGATAGATTTTTCGAGTTCATTCATGTTACCAACTCACCTTTCTGGCGCATAACGAATGACATGGACTCCCCCTCATCCGGACTCTGCCACACTGGAAGAGTCAAATACGATATATGTTCGGAGGCCCCCCTATCACTCTCTATCTATGGCATTGATCTTGCCAAACATAGCTTCAGTATCCACGGTGAAGATACGACAGGCAAGGTACTGATCCACAAAACAGCCTTTACAACGCAAAGCTCAGGGGGGCGAGCACAAGTACGCAGCGTACTCTACATGGCTATGATGTCTGCGATGCAGTGTAACCCTGTTTTTAAAGCGACTTCCCAGCGACTTTTAGATGCTGGGAAACCAAAAAAAGTCGCCATTATTGCGTGTATAAGGAAGATGGTTGTGATCTTAAATTCGATGCTTCGAGATGGCGTCATGTGGAACGAAAACATAGCCAGAAATTAGCTATTGACGCCATAGTCGTTTGTTAGACAAATTTTACCCCCATTTTTTCCGCTTCAAAACGAGATTTTTAGGCGCCAAAAAGAATGGAAAAAACTCATACATATAAGGGACAGTTTGCTTTACTCCTTGCAATTCAGCTAAGTTGTGAAGCTCATGTGACAACTTACTTAATAGCGAGTAAAACGGACTCAATAACGAAACCAATGACCAGACAATGTGAAAGTTAGCTTTCTCTGTTGCATGATATAAATAGTGAAACTCTGACATCAGCATTAGCTCTCCGTCTATGTTTCTTCCGGGATACCACGATGAAGCCATGTTCATTTTATCTATGTAACGAAAAGTATTCGCCTCGAGTTTTTGTCTCGTACTGTATTTTAATCCCCAAATATGGCTATTAATAACTTCAGACCACATTTTAAGGGGATCTTCATGCCTTGGTGATTCCGTAATTTGGTCGAGGTTATAATATCTAGATCCAGTACCAAACAAAGACAAAACTTCAAGAATTTGCTGTTGTTCATCGCTGCTTGTCATCTCGACATTATGCATCTTCGCTATCGAACAAGACGCTTTGTACAGATCTAATATGTTGTGTCCATAAGCCCTAAGCTGCTTGTTTGTCGGATTCAAATTATAATTTTCTAGCTTGTGTTGCAGGACCACTACAATTTTCATCAAGCGTTCAAAACCAATAGATAATTCAAATAATCCAGAGTAGAAGAACCCCCTGCCTTGGTCATCAATATTTGCTCTACGTATAGAGTCTAAACCAGCAAGCAAACTTGATTTTGTTAAATGCCCCTCTTGGGACAAAAGTCTGTATTCTTCTTCAAACACAAGCATGAATGTTTCCTATTTGCCTAACGAATGGCATGGACTCCCCCTCATCCACACTTGAAGTGTCAAACACGATATATGTTCGGAGGTCACCATGTCACTTTCACTCTATGGCATTGATCTTGCCAAACATAGCTTTAGTATCCATGGCGAATATATAACAGGCAAAGGTACTGATCCACAAAACAATATCAAGGTCTAAAGTTCTTGAAACTTTTGCAAACATTCCGTCCGCTATCATTGGGATGGAAGCCTGTGGCAGTGCCCATTATTGGGCGCGTGAATTAACAAAGCTTGGTCATACACCAAAAATCATGGCGGCCAAGTATGTGGCGCCCAATAAGCGCCTGCCAAGATTTTAGGCCTTCCGCTGATCCAACAGGCGCTTGGTCGGCTTTGATGCGTTTGTTAGGCGGGTGATTTGCCATGAAAGCCTTTATATAGGGACTTGATAGTATCAGGCAATTGCTTCCAATAAGGGGCCGACTTTTCCTCGTTTACCTGCCAGAACAGATTCTCTGTAAAGGCTACATCTATGCAGTTTTTTATGTCATCGTCTTCAAAAAGATACTTCTTCCTAAAGTACTCAAAAAGATCTTTATAATGAGTGGGAGCGGTACCTCTGCGCATTTCTCCGTTTAAAGCGTTTGCGAGGCTTTCAAACCAAGAATAAGCGTCGTCTGGGTCAAGGCTACCCCACTGCTTTACATGGATTGAGTCTGCCTTCGCAGTAATGCCTGGAAACTCAATCCTGAATTCTTCGTACATTTCTAGCAGTAACATCAAATACGCCTAACGAATGACATGGACTTCCCCTCATCCAGACTCTGCCACACTTGAAGAGTCAAACACGATATATGTTCGGAGGCCACCATGTCACTTTCAACCTGTGGCATCGATCTAGCCAAACATAGCTTCAGTATCCATGGCGAAGATGCGGCAGGCAAGGTACTGATCCACAAAACAGCCTTTACAGCGTAATACTCAGAGGACGATCTAAGGTTCTTGTAACGTTTGCAAACCGACCACCCGCTATCATCGGGATGGAAGCCTATGGCACTGCCCACTATTGGGCGCGTGAATTAGCAAAACTAGGCCATACGCCAAATTCAACGCATACGAAAAAGCCCTAGTCTTTGACCGGGACGCGCAGTCGAGGGCTTTAAATGTGGCGGAGTGCTGGGGTCGCACACGACTAGGGATTTCAAAATCCCGTCATTCCACAAACGACAGATGTAAAAAAGCCGACAATCAAGTCGGCTTTTTTGAAGTTGGCGGAGAGATAGGGATTTGAACCCTAGGTGGGCTATAAACCCACGCCGGTTTTCAAGACCGGTGCTTTAAACCACTCAGCCATCTCTCCATGCGGCGGATAATACGGGTTACAGCTTAGGGTGTAAAGCCCTTTTCTGTGTGCGCGGCATCAACCGCGCACAGAACCCGCATCTCGCTTATCTTTACAACAAACCACACGATAAACGCAGCGCCATTAGTTGTAGGCGCGGGCAAATTGGCCGGTTGAGGTCGCCATGTATTCACCCGTATTCGCCGGAATGAAGACAGATTGGCCTTTCTCAACGGTCACGGTGTCACCATTAACATGAGAAACCGTCAGCGGTGCATCCACAGCCAGCAAAATTTCAGCACTCTGTGTGGTCAATGCTTTATCTGCCACGTTGGTGTACACGCTGAATTTGAAATCTGGCACTGGGATCGGATAATGCGCTACGCCAGGTTCTTCACCGTCGTTCGCGGTCGGTGCCAATAGCAAGGTATCAAACGGCATCTGCACACAACGGGTGCAGCTCACGAGCTCTGGCACATCCATGTATTTTGGTGTCAGGCCAGCACGCAATACGTTGTCTGAGTTCGCCATGATCTCAAGGCCCGTGCCCTTAATGTAGGCGTGTGGGGTACATGCATCCAAGAACATGGCTTCGCCTGGCTGTAGTGTCAGGGTATTCAGCATCAGTGGTGAGAACAAACCGATGTCGCCAGGGTACTGCTCTGCCAGTTCCAATAGCAAGGCGCACAGGGCATCGTCTTTGTTCGCTTGGGCATAAGTCAGTAGCGCGTCTACACAGCGATCTTTACGCTCGCCAGACAATGACAACATCGCTTCAAAGAAGGCTTCCAGACCCGCTTCGTTCTGGTTCGCTTCCAGTGCCGCCACCAGCTCTGCCAACTCGTCAATCGCCAGTGCGTTAAACAGCGCAACAATCTCACTGTACTCACGGAAACCGTTCATCGCTTGGTACGGCGTTAATGCGAACACCAACTCTGGCTTGTGGTTAGGATCTTTGTAGTTACGGTTACCCGCTGTACGTGGAACGCCTGCCGCTTCTTCCTTCGCAAAGCCGTCTTCTGCTTGGGCTTTGCTTGGGTGTACCTGTACAGACAGCGCATTAGCCGCAGACAATACTTTGAACAGGTATGGCAATTCACCAAACGTGGCCGTGGTGTCTGCACCGATGATGGCTGGCATATCTGTGGCAATGAAGTCAGACAATAGCGTTGACTGGCCGTTTACCTCGATGGTTGAACACCCATTTTGGTGCGCGCCCATCCAGATCTCTGCTTGTGGCTGACCGGTTGGGTTTTCAATGCCGAACAATTCGCCGATAGCGGTTTTGCTGCCCCACGCATAGTCTTGAATGATGTTATGCATGCGGTAAAAACGAGGTGAAGTACTCATAACGTTCCTTATAGCTAATACTGATTTCATTAGCACCCAGTCCCTCTGCTTTCGCACAGCCTCGATGCTCATGAAATCGGTCTTTTGATTGACCTACCCAGCCCCTTTTTTCGTCGGGGCTCACCCTAGCAAAAATGCACGCACATTCCCACTGAGTATTTTGTTAGTTGCTACCCTTGCCTCTGTCTCACACACGTTGTCACTCTCGCTCAAACGGATGCGAATAGAAACAAGGAAAGGCTCCGACCAGGAGCAGTCGGAGCCCGTACCGGCAACACAGGGGGAATCAGTTGCCGGAAGGTATTACCTATTGTGTGCGAGGCTTACGCTGTCGCTGCCTGCGCCGCTTTTGCTTGGCGCATTTTCTTCAGAGAAACCGCCACCAACGCTGTCACGATGGCACCGGCTGCCATACATGCCAGTGCCAGTACCGGTTTGTTCATCGCACCCAGTAGTGCAACAACCGGACCACCGTGTGCCACGCTGTTCGTGATACCGAATGAGAACGCCATTACCGCGGCAACCATTGAGCCCAATACGTTCGCAGGGATCACTGACATTGGGTCTTGTGCCGCGAAAGGAATTGCCCCTTCAGAGATACCCACCAAGCCCATCGCGCCAGATGCTTTACCCGCTTCAATTTCAGACTCTTCAAAGATGTTGAACTTGCGACCGATAACCGTTGCCAGTGCCATACCCAGTGGTGCCACAGGGATTGCACACGCCATCGCACCCATGAATTGTGTTTGACCGCTGGCAATCATACCGACAGAGAACAGGAAGGCCACTTTGTTGAATGGACCACCCATGTCGAAGCCCGCCATACCACCCAGTACGATACCCAGTAGGATCACGTTGCCAGAGCTCATGTTGGTTAGCATTGCCGTTAGGCCATCCATCAGACTTGCAATCGGTGCGCCGATAACAAAGATGAACATGCTCGCAATGAACAGAGAACCGGTGATAGGTGCAATCATGATTGGCACCAACGGTTGAATGAACTTGTGGTAGTTAATGTTGACGATGAACTTCACGAAGTAACCGACCAACAGACCCGCCACAATCGCACCGATGAAACCGGTACCCGCTTCTGCGCCGTAGAATGAACCGTTGTTCGCAATCCAGCCGCCGATCAAGCCCGGTGCCAGTGCAGGACGGTCAGCAATCGCATACGCAATGTAACCCGCCAAAATAGGGATCATCAGGGTGAAGGCCACCACGCCCACGTTCAGCACTTGGTTCCATAGGCTGCCTTCAGGGATCTGCATGCCGCCTGCGGATGGCTCACCGCCAATCGCCAGCGCCAATGCAATCAACAGACCGCCAGTCACCACGAACGGGATCATGTGTGATACGCCATTCATCAGGTAACGGTACAGATCAGAACGCGCTTGTGACACTTTGCTTTCTGTTTCTGCTGGTTTGTCATCACCCGACACTTGGTAAGCCGGAGCCGCCAGTGCTTGGTTGATCACGCCTTTTGCATCTTTGATTGGTGCTTTTACGCCGGTTTTGATCACACGTTTGCCAGCAAAGCGTGCCATATCAACTTGTTTGTCACAGCTCACGATAATCGCTTCTGCGCGGGCAATCTCTTCAGCCGTTGGGCTGTTCTTCACGCCAATAGAACCGTTGGTTTCAACTTTGATTTCAAAGCCCAGCTCTGCCGCGCCTTTCTCTAGCGCTTCTGCGGCAAGGTAAGTGTGTGCAACACCCGCCGGACAACCGGTTACGCCAATCAACAAGCCTTTGTCAGCCACTGGGGTGTCAGCCGCTTCGGTTTTTTCAAGCAGCAAACCCAGTGCTTCTTTCTCGGTTTTCGCTTCCATGAAGGCATCAATGAAGCCGTCTTCAATCAGCTTAGAAGAGAGTTCCGCCAGCACTTCGATATGGTGGTTGGCACCGCCGTCTGGCGACGCAATCATGAAAAAGAGGGTAGAAGGCAGACCGTCTTCAGCACCGTAGTCCACGCCACTACGGCTGATACCGATCGCGACCGCTGGCTCTGTCACCGCGGCACTTTTCGCGTGCGGCAAGGCCACACCGTCTTCAAAACCGGTGTTACCCAGTTCTTCACGAGCATGAATATCGGCTAAAAATTGTTGTTTATCACTGATACGGCCCTGCGCATGCAGTACGTCGATCAGTTCAATGAATACGTCTTCTTTGGTGGTTGCTTGTAGGTTCAAGCAAATCAAATTCTCATTAATCAAATTGGTGATCATGAGTCGCCCCTTCTCGTTATATTTCTCGTTATGCTTTTCGCGAGTGTTGTCTTCGACGGTGTGGTGTCGTTGGGGATATTGTGAGCGAATCTGACACACGCAGATAGTGTACTAGAATGGCATTTACTGGAAATTTGTAACCTATAGAAAAGAGTGTGATCCAATTCTCACTCAGCCACATTGCGTACCCAAGCATTAAAAATCACAATTAACACTTTAAAATCAATACACTGCAACTAGCACACCAATCATTAACCCCGTTATTCCGTGTTGGATTTATTTTCAAACACTAGAAGGAAGTAACACTAAAATGCCGTTACGGGTGCGATTTTGAGTGATCTGGTTCACGCTATTGCCTGCGTTTTTTGGACAAAGGTGGCCGTCACCACTTTCTCACCGGATAATGTGCCACATTCCTTCCCCCTAATTGGGATCTTTATTCCATTACGGACAGATTGACCATGAGCGACGTTTTTCATCACCTGCTCGACACCCTGCTGTCGGAGCGCGAGCATTTCAACCACATCTGGTTTGCCAGCGATCAGCACACGCCGCCGCCGTTTAGTTATCAAGTGAATTTTCCACGCTTGGAAATGGTGATCAGTGGGGAGTACATCAATGAATTGGAAGATCCGGAATTGGGGATCACCAAAGTGGCCATCATGCCGGGGGATGCGCTGTACATTCCGCCCAACTGCTGGAACAAACCCGATTGGGACACCGACTGCTCGGTGTTGAGCTTGTTGTTTGGCCGTCGCCAATTAGGATTCAGCCTGGTGAGTAAAGCGCGGGCGCATACCACGTGCCATGACGTACAAAAGCACAGTATCCCAACCCGTACCGGCCATGCTATCGACCACATTTTATCTGCACTCAATGCGCTGGCCAAAGAGCCGATCCAAAAGCCAATGGATGCCCATTTGCTACAAGCCCTGCTCAGCTACAGCCAGCAGATGTTGAGCGCCCCCAGCCAGACCAGCAAAAAGCGCAGTGAAGATTTGTATCAGGGGATCTGTATTTACATTCAGGAAAATTTTCACCGGCCGATCAGTCGGGATTCCATCGCCAAGCGCTTCAATATTACGCCGAACCATTTATCACGCCTGTTTCGCCAGCAAGGCCACATGCGCATGGCGGACTACATTACCTGGGTGCGCATTGAACGCGCCAAGTTCATGTTGAAGAAATACACCTTCCGCTTACATGAAGTGTCGACCCGCTGTGGGTTTCAAGATGTGAACTACTTCTATCGGGTGTTCAAAAGCAAAACCGGACTGACCCCGTCGGATTACCGTGCGGCACAGTAAGGTCACACAACGGCGAATGCCCTTACCCCTTCGTCACTCATCATCACGCTTCATCCCGTTTCAACAGCATCACGAAAAGCTGTCACGAAACGGCGTGGCTAAGGTGTGTTTGATGATGGCGTCTAAAACGTCGGGTTGATCGTTATCAACCAGAATATCGCAGAATGCCGGATCCAATAAGGCTTGAGAAAAAGCGGAAAAGGCCATGAGATGCGGTCGCTGTGGCGGATGCGGTAACACCAAGCCAATGATACGGGTCACCGGCCCCCGGTTCGAGCCCCAATCGAGCGGTTGAGTCAACGTCATACAGACAACATGCGGACACGTCACTGCAGGACTGATCACATGCGGCAGCGCGATACCATTTCCCATGCACGTTGAAGACACCGCTTCGCGCGCGAGCAGTTGTTCGAGCAAGGTCGTATTCGAGGCGACCTCTCTCGCGGCCACACAATCGGCCATGACACTGAGCAAGACACGTTTTTCCAGCGTCACGCCAGATTCGGGCACGGTAGAAAAAGGCACCGCATGCCACTGACAAGCAAACGGCAAGGCTAACGCGTGTGCCACTTGTGATGACGGCACATGGCGCCGCCCCCCCTGCACCAACAAGCCATGTTCGGCAATAAAATCGGTCAGTACAATGGCGGCCAATTCGGCATCCGCTCCTTCAATCAAGAGCTGACACAGATCTGCCGGACGCGTACCCAGTGCCATCACGCGCATGGGGGACGACACATCGGCCATTTTACGCTGTGACACATTACGCATCACCACCATCGAGCAGAAATAGCCCCCCAGCACTTTCAGTCGATTCAACGCCCACGCGGGCAGACCATCGTGGCCAATCAAAAAGGTAATACGGCGTACTATCATCCTTGTTTCACCTGTCTGCGGGCATAGAAACGGGCATGGGAAGAGGCGGCGATCAGTGGCGGTAGGGTTATCACGCTTTACAAAATGCCTGACAGCGGTTGATCACACTGATCGGATCGGTCAAGACATCTTCAATCGTCACGCAGTGAATTTTGCTGCCCGTGAAGCGCGCGCGGTGTTCAATTTCAATGTCAGAGGCAATTAACACCACATCGGCACGGCCAATATCTTGCACACTCAGTGGGTTTTCAATCCCCATCGCACCTTGGGTTTCTATCATGATTTGCACCCCCAGCTGCTGCGCGGCTTTTTTCAGTTCGGCGGCGGCCATATAAGTGTGTGCTATCCCTGTAGGGCAAGCCGTTACTGCTACAATTTTCATTCTGTGTTGCTCTCATTAGTCCCAATCGCTGGGAATTTATACGTTTCACAGCGGAATATATAATCGCTACAGTGCATGACTGCAAGTCACGCGGCGAAATTCAACGCAGAAATTGATCTATTGCAGGAAACCCTGTAGGAGAACACGCATTACCCCTAGCCATAGCGCCTTGCTTGCTGGTAAAATCCGCCTCCAACAGAAATCCCAAATATCAAAAAGAGAGTGATTCCTATGGGACGCAGTTTCGAAGTCCGTAAAGCCTCTATGGCGAAAACGCAGGGCGCAAAAATCAAAGTTTATTCTAAGTACGGTAAAGAAATTTACGTATTGGCGAAGAACGGCGGTATCGACCCTGACACTAACCTTTCCCTAAAGCGCATGATCGAGAAAGCGAAAAAAGATCAGGTGCCGACTCACGTTATCGAAAAAGCACTCGATAAAGCCAAAGGCGGCGGCGGTGAAGATTTCGCAACGGCTCGCTATGAAGGTTTCGGTCCAGGTAACTGCATGGTGATTGTTGACTGTCTAACAGACAACAACAACCGTACTTTCATGGACGTACGTCAGTGCTTCGTGAAAAACGGCGCGAAAATCGGTAACCCGGGTACAGCGGCACACATGTTTGAACACCAAGCGGTATTCCAGTTTGCTGGCGATGACGAAGATGCAGTACTAGAAAACCTGATGATGGAAGATGTCGACGTGACTGACGTTGAATGTGAAGAAGGCGTGATCACTGTATTCGCCCCTCACACTGAATTCTTCAAGGTGAAAAATGCACTAGCATCAACAATGCCAGAGATCGCTCTGGACGTTGAAGAAATTTCTTTCGTTCCACAAACCATGACTGAGCTTGCGGGCGATGACGTGGCGATGTTCGAGAAATTCCTTGATGCGCTAAACGATTGTGATGACGTACAGAACGTTTACCACAACGCAGAGATCGCAGACTAATTCTTCGCTCTCTTGAAAATCCCCGGTACTGCCGGGGATTTTTGTTTCTGCCCTCCGTCACGCCCTTCTTCTCGCTCGCTTCACGCTGACTGACTTACAAAATCAACTGACCATAACGGTTAAACGCCGAACGACTGGCTATCGCCAAGGTCGTGCACACCGACACACTGGCCGTAATGAAAATCGCGACCATGATTGCTAATTGGTATTTCACCGCCAACAAGGGTTCTGTCCCCCCCAGTATTTGACCGGTCATCATGCCCGGCAAACTGACAATGCCCAACGTGGTCATGGCAGCCAGTTGCGGTGCCAATGCCGCTTTCACCGCAGTACGAATAAACGGCAGTTCTGGATTCGGCGCGCCCAAGGCAACATAAAAGCGGTATTCGTCTTGTTTGTCTTTCAACATGCTGTACCAACGTTCTAACGCCAGCACATTAGCCGCCAAACAGTTACCCAGTAACATGCCCGCCACCGGGATCAAATACTGCGCCTGCCACCACGGTGATACCTTGATCACCCCTGCGAGCATGGCCGGTAACACGATCAACAATCCCAGTCCTAATCCCAATAATAAGGCTGGCAGCACTCGCTTGAGCGGCACGCCAGCGCGACGGCAAATCGTCACACCCGCGACGCCCACCATGGCAGAGAGCCAAAATGAATTCAGCCACGGATTTTGAAAGGCGAACAAGGTTTGCAAGTACAACCCCACCACGGCCAGTTGCACCGTCATGCGCAGGACCGCCGCCAGCAAGGTGGTTGTCAACGCTAAGCGCCACCGCAGAAAGAGCACGAGCGGGATCAACAGCAACAAGTAAAAGCCGCCCAATGCCCAATAGCTGATTGATAATGCGTTATCCATACGGTGTCCTTATTTGCCCTGCATCACACAATGCTGATCGGCCGCCGCCAGCCAATGCGGATCGTGCGACACCGAGACAATGGTCAGAGAATGGGCCGCTAACAGCGCCATGATCCGATCACGGCTGGCCGGATCCAGCGCCGAGGTCGGTTCGTCCATCAACCACACAGGCCGATTCAGCAGTAACGCCCGCACAATGGCTAAACGTTGTTTTTCACCGCCCGACAGTTTTCCAACCGGATGACTCAACGGATGATCCAATTTAACGCGATCCAGTAACGCAAGTACTGCATCATCGGTAGGCGACGGTGTCTCCGTGGCATGTAAATGCCAAGGCAGCCAGAGTGCAGCGCGGATGTCCTCCCCGCCCATGACAGGTTGCTGGGGCACATAGCAACATTGTTGGCGCCACCACGTAAGTGTGTCCTCACTGATACCCTGCGCCTGCCAATAAAAAGTCCCTTGCTGCGCGGGTTGTAATCCTGCTAACACCTGCAACAGACTCGACTTGCCACACCCTGACGGGCCGGACAAGGCCAAGTGCTGCCCCGCCGGTAAAATGACATTTAGCCCCTCATGCGGGTTGGCTTCAAAGCCTGACGACAAGTCAGACAACACGAATGCATCGTTCATGAATCACTCCCTTTGCCTTTGCTCCCGAGTGTAATCACCGCCGTAATATGATTCAAATCGTTCAAAATCATCTTTGTTATCATGCTTATTCATGTTGAGTCGTTGTGGTTACCAAATAAACAATGATGCACTGCAAAATAATGCATTATAAGTGGCAAATTTTACTCGATTAGCCATAAGCCGACGATCTTGCATCACAAAAGCGATAAAAAAATGATATATTCTTGTCAAAAATTGATATCCAGAATGGCACTGAACGGCAATGACTATCCACTCAGAGAATCAATCAGCCGACGCAGCTATTGATAACAATAACAACCAGACTCCGCCGCCTAAGCGCCCACTGAAAACGTGCCTGAAATGGCTCGGCTGGGGACTGCTCCCCCCTGTCGCCCTGACTACCGCCCTGCTCGGCTATGGGATCAACCTTGACCTGACCCCTTACCGCACCGAAATCAGTGATTGGCTGTCGACCCATTTGGATCGCACCACTGACATTGAGGGTGAAATCCACCTGAATCTGTCATTTCAGCCCGCCATTCGTCTTAGCGGCTTAACCATTGCCAATACCGAAGCCTTCAGCTGGCAACCCCTGATTGAAACTGGCAAGCTTAATGCACAAATTGCCCTGCTGCCCCTGTTAAATAGCACGATTACCGTTGAGCAAATCGAGCTGGAAGACATGGCCGTTTATCTGGGGAAAGATGCCCAAGGTCAGGCTAACTGGCTGCTGGGTGCACCCTCGGCGGTCGAGACACACGACCGTAGTACGCAAAATCAAACACAACAGCCGACGCCCGCTCAGGCACAAACACATGGCCTGCCTTTTCAGTTGGCGTTAACGCACCACATTACGGCGAAAAACCTGTCGCTGGTGTATGACGATCAACAGCAACACCAGTACATTGATGGCTACTTGCACGATCTGAATGTGGCCCCTAACGCTGATGCCGCTAACGGGCAGTGGCAACTGACAGCCAGCGGCGAAGCCATTGGCCAGCCCTACCACCTGCAGTTAAACGGGGATCTCGATACCCTGATCAACCAACAACGCGGCAAACTGCAACTGGCCGGGGACTTTGCCGGTGCCAATCTAGCAATAAGCGCTAACGTACAGCCCCCAGCACAAGGCCAAACCCACGCCGATGTGCGCCTGACCTGGGAAGATACCCGCCCACTGGCCACGCTGCTGGGATTAGACATCAAGTATGTCACGCCACTGACGATCACCAGCCAGATCGCGGCCTCACGCGATACGTTATCTATCAATAAATTGAAGATTGACAGCCCGGTCACACAAGGGACGGGACAGTTGGACATCGCGCTGGGTCAACACAACACCATTGATGGCGCCTTAGCCCTCAAGCAAATCGACCTGCGCCCGTGGTTAGCCCCACAACCGCAAATGATGATGCGTGCCTTTGGCGCACCACCACAACCTTCGCCACTGCAACAAGCGTTGGATCAATGGCTCAATAAAACCAGTACGTCCCTCTCTGTCACCATTGATGAAATTCTGGGACTTGGCACGCAGGTTGAAAACCTGTCGCTCGGTATTGAGGGCGATGAAGGCCAATTATCCGCCCCGATCAGCGCAGATATCGCCAAGGTACCGTTTCGCGGTGAAGCTACCTTGGATGCCACCCAATGGTCATCCCACTTGGCTATTCAACTCAGTGCCACGCACTCCCCTTTAGGAGAAATGGCACGCTGGTTAACGGGGATCCCCCATGCCCGTGGCCACCTTGAACAGGCGCAATTGTCTGTCACCACCGAAGGCACCAAGCTGAGTGAATGGTTGGAGAATGCCCAACTGGCACTCTCGATGGATCACGCCGCGGTGACATGGGGAGGCGATGCCCAATTTAGCATCGATAAAGCCCGCATGAACACAGGCCTGCATGTGCCGTTTCACTCCAAAATCCGGGGCCAATTGATGGGCGTGCCGGTAAAAATCGACGCACAAGCCGGTAACCTGCAAGACATCATGCTAGGGCGAGATTGGCCCGCACGCATCACGGTAGACAGCCCCGCCATCAACGTCACCGCAGAAGGCGTGCTCAAACACACCCGTTGGCAAGAAGGCAGCTGGTTTGATCTGGATATCCAAAGCAGTGATGCCGCCCTGCTCAGCCCGTGGCTCGGGTCACAAACGGCTATCAAGGGTGAAATCAATGTCGACGGCAAAGTGCGCTATAACAATGGCTGGATCAATCTGGACATGCCGAGCCTGCGCCTGCTCAACAGTGACGGGGATGTGAGCCTGCGCTGGCGCCCTGTTGATACCACTGAAAATGCAAAAAACACGGAAAACACGGAAAACACGCAACGTACAGCGCCTTTCTTGGCGGTTAACGCCGATTTTTCACGGCTTGATCTGACCCAGTTGGGCCACTTCATGAATGACGATGAGCTGCCACAAATCGAACAAACCGTGCCCACCCAAGGAGTGAACCTGAATGTGCCGTTGCTGGGCAGCGATGTGGTGATTGCGGATGCCGATATGCACTTCAACGCTGATCACTTCATATGGGGTCAACAAACCGTTGATGCTCTGTCGTTCAACGGCCAAATCCGTGATGGTAAGCTGCGCAACGCACCGCTGCGTGCCCGCTATGCAGGCAGCGACATCAAGGGCAAGCTCAATGCCGGCATCAATGCGGCCCATATTGATGCCGACCTCAAACTGTCGGTGGAAGAACCGAACATTGGCGACATCGCCTCGCGCTTTGACATTGCCGATGATCTCGATATGCGCTTACAACACGCTGAACTGTCGGTAGCAATGGAAGGTCGTACCCTGTTGGAGCTGATGGAGCACACACAGGTGGAAGCCCTGCTACGCGGTGGCTACGCAAGGTTAGCCGACACTTACACCGGCAAGGCGTTAACCTTGCAGGTGAAAGAGGGGCGCTTTGTCACCGGGCCCGACACGGAGACCGCCCTGACCCTGTCCGGCCATGCCGCCAACAAACCGATGTCACTGCGCCTGAACTCGCTATCACTCAAAGCCGCGAACGATGGTCGAACTACGTTACCGGTGGATCTTACCGTCACGCTGGGTGACATGCGTGTTGATGCCTCATCACACGTCGCGCTACCGATTGATCCAAAAGACCTGAACCTGGCGTTCCATGCCTTTACGCCCAACTTGGATCGTCTGGAAGACTTTGCCGCCATTGATTTACCGCCCTACGGCCCTGTCTCTGTCGACGGTACACTGGCAATGGATCGCGCGGGCTATCACCTTAATGATTTGCTCATTCAGATCAATGACAGCCAGCTTCGCGGCACTGGGGCCTTCATTCCACCGGGCTTAGTTGGCAGTAACACTGGCAATCGCACGGGTAATGACCGTCCTAATGCTAACCTGATCTTAACCGCCCCCTTCATTCAATTGGATGATTTTAAGGTAGATAACTGGCAGGCATGGCAAGACGCCAAAGCCCAGCATGACAAGGCAAAAACCGCTAAACAGAAAGCCACGACGGCACAAGACACCGCCGCAAACACCGCCGTCACAGAGAAAACGAAACCGGCTTCGCTGATCAGTCCGGCGGGGCTAAAAGCGATCAATGCCCGTTTCTCGTTGGCGGTTGATGAAGTGCGTTCCGGCAAAGACTGGCTCGGGGCGGGTCAGCTGTCCTGGCAATTGCAAGATGGCGTGTTCAAATTAGATCCGCTGTATATCCAGTTGCCCGGCGGGAACATCCATGTCGACAGCACCATCAAAGCGAACGGCGAAATGTTTGATATTGCCTTAAACGGTAAGGTGGAAAACGTCGACTATGGCGTACTGGCGCGTCGCCTATCACCCGACAGCACAATGCACGGTCGCTTGAGCAGCCAGTTCTCGCTTACCAGTTTGGCGAACTCGCCAGATACTTTGCTCAATAATGCCAGTGGCTTTTTAGGCTTTTCGGTCTGGCCGAAAACCTACGATGCTGAGTTAATTGATCTGTGGGCCGTCAGCCTAACGGATGCGATTGTGCCGACCTTCACCAACAACGATCCGTCGGTGCTAAACTGTGTCGCGGGGGGCTTTGATATTGCCAACGGCACCATGCATGAGCGTGATCTGCTGTTAGATACCACCCGCATTCAGGTCAAAGGGGACTTCAACGCCAGCTATGCGGCACGGGATTTCTCGGTGTATTTGCAACCGCAATCCAAGCGCGCGCAGATCTTCAGCCTGCAAACACCGGTAGAAGTGTTTGGTGAGTTTGAACATTTTGACTTTACCGTACCGCTGGCGGCGATTTTGGAAACCTCGGTGCGCTTTACCACCAGCCCGGTCATTTCACCGCTGCGTTGGCTGCTGGAAAAGCCCCTGCCTCGTGATGGCAGTGCGCAGTGTGAGAAGATCTGGCAAGGCCAGCCGCTCAGTGCCCCCGCGATGACAGCGGTGCCCGTCGCTTCACACCCGCGTCATCCTCACTACCGGCCGCCGGTTACGCAGCCATAAAAAAACGCCAGCCCTCATCAGGCTGGCGTTTTTCTTTGTTTCTTTGTTTTCTGTCGCCCATTTTTTTATGAGGCAATCAGCTCGACAACACTTTCACCCCAAACAGGGTAAACAGTCCCCCCGTGGCATAATCCACCCACTTGGTCGAACGGCGGTACAAGGCTTGGGCACGCGCCTGTGAGAAATACACCACCAACAAACTGTGCCAAAGCAAAGTAATGCCGCCCATCACCAACATAGTGGTCACGGTCAGGCTGACGGTCATGGTGGCAGGCATCGCCAAGGAAAACAGACTCACCACGAACAATCCGGTTTTCGGGTTCAAAATACTGGTGATAAAGGCGTGACGCAGTAACGGATAAAAACCACTGTGTTTAGCATGGCTGGCATCCAGATCTAACGCCGACACCGACTTATGGGCACGGTAGCAACGGCTGATCCCCAAATAAATCAAATACCCGCCGCCGAGCACTTTCATCACGGTAAATAACGCCGGCATGCTATTGAGCACCACCAGCAGGCCCGACGCTCCCAGCGCGCCCCACAACATCACCGCTAAACTCGCGCCGACGGCCGCCCCACTGGCTTGGCCGCGTCCCGTACTTAACGCGCTGTTAATGGTTAAAATGACATTGGCGCCCGGCGTGATAGACGCGACCGTCCAAATCACGACCACGTTCATTAATACATCGAGATACACGTCCACGTAGACACAATCCTTACGGTTTTAATCCATCCATTGCGCGCTACTGTACCCGTTTTTATCCCGCAGTCTGTGCGCATTGCCGTATTTTTAGCCTCTCTCCGTACCGAAAACAGCGGCGGTACCCGTGATTATTACCATGTGGTAATGAGCGGCTCATTGATGCCTTGCCAGTCCACGATTGCCGTGATCACTTCACCCGGCTTATCACTGCCTGCCGCACTGGTGACCACCAACTGATGACCGGACTCGCCGCCTAGCGCCACCATGGTGGGGTTTTCTAACGGCACCGGGATCACATGGCTCACCACACCGTTCGGAGCTATGCGTACCACCGACTGACCGCTGTACATCGCCACCCAGTAACCGCCTTCGCTGTCGACGCTGGCACCATCCGGACGACCATCAAACGCGGTCAAATCACAGAAGATCGTGCTGTCACCGTATTGACCCATTTGCGGATCGTAATCGGCGCGGTAGATCAAGCTGGATCCGGTATCTGCCCAATACAACGTTTTACCACACGGCGAGAACGCCAAGCCGTTGCACGTCCAGGCGAACATCGGCATTGCCTGTAGCTGACCACCTTGCGCCAATTGGTAAAACTGACCTTGATCGCCCTCTTTGGCCCCGTTACGGGTACCGGCAACAAAACGGCCTCCGGGTGCCGCGCGGCCATCGTTAAAGCGCATGCGCGGGTGGGTTTTCTGCAACGGCGCTATCAACTCGCGCTCGGCGTCCCAGTCGGCCAACAGGTACATGCCCGTTTTGGTCGCCAGCACATAACCGTCTTCCTGCCACAGCGCGAAACACCCTAACATGTCATCCCAACGGCGTGCCTGCGGTTGGCCGTTATGCAAACGCCAGATCTCGCCTTCGGCAATATCGACCCAGCACCACATTTGATGACGCCAATCCCAACGCGGGCATTCCGCGAGGGTGAATCCCTGTGCCACTAAAGGGTGAAAATCAAGGGCTAATGACTGCACATCTTTCATGAATATTCCTTACCATCACGATCATTGTCTTTGCGCCAAGTTAACCATGCAGTATCACGCCGCGCTACCCTTTTTCAGAATAAAATCATGCTGTACGATTCAACATCACGCCCCATAAGCCTTGGGCTTTCATTGTGTTACACCCCTTTTATGTGATCTATCAACTGAGAACCGTGAAATAGCCAAGAAAGAACGCCTGTGCGCCTTACTTCTGCTCGCACGGGCAGGTAAAATACGCGCCCACACGTTGAAAAACGTCACCAATGGGAATCCTCGATTTATGTACACGCGTTTTGAAAAGCTCACCGAAGCCTTTCCCCCACACGATCCCAAACAGCCACCCAACACCCTGTTTGCCTTCTGCCGTTACTACACCCGTGGTTTTGGCTGGCCGTTGCTGGCCATGTCTGTCCTCAGCGCCTTGATCGCGATTGTTGAAGTGTCACTGTTTGGCTTCATGGGGCAATTGGTTGATTGGCTGACAACACACAGTCCGGATACGTTTTGGGCCGAAGAAGGCGGCAAGATGATCGGCATGGGCCTCGTCGTGCTGGTGGTTGTCCCTGTCTTGGTTACCCTGCATTCGTTGGTGATCCACCAAACCTTGCTCGGCAACTACCCGATGTCGATCCGCTGGTTGGCTCACCGCTATTTACTGCGCCAAAGTGTCTCTTTCTATCAAGATGAATTTGCCGGCCGTATCGCGACCAAAGTGATGCAAACGGCCTTGGCTGTACGTGAATCGGTCATGAAACTGCTCGATGTACTGGTCTACATCACGGTGTACTTCACCTCAATGATCGTGATGATTGGCCAAGCTGACACACGCCTGATGATCCCGATGCTGCTGTGGCTTGCCGCGTACATTGGCATTCAGTGCTACTACGTGCCCAAACTCAAATCCGTCGCGACCGAACAAGCCGATGCACGTTCAACCATGACGGGCCGCATTGTCGACAGCTACACCAATATCTCGACCGTTAAACTGTTTTCACACACCAACCGTGAAACCGAGTATGCCGAGCAAGGCATGACGGGCTTCATTGACACGGTATACCGCCAAATGCGATTGGTGACCGGGTTTAACTTGTCGGTTGAAGCGATTAACTACCTGTTGGTGTTCATTATTGCCGGTATGTCGATCTGGCTATGGACGGGGTCAGCGATCAGCATTGGCGCCATTGCCATTGCGGTCAGCTTGGCACTGCGCATTAACGGCATGTCCAAATGGATCATGTGGGAAGTGGGCGGTCTGTTTGAGAACATCGGTACGGTAGTAGATGGCATGAAAACGCTGTCGCAGCCGATTGCGATTGAAGATAAACCCAACGCACCGGATCTCAACGTACCACAAGGCGGTATTGCGTTTGATAATGTCAGCTTCCACTACGGTGAGAAGAAAGGGGTGATCAATAACCTGAACCTGACCATCAAGCCGGGTGAGAAAATCGGTTTGATCGGCCGTTCGGGTGCCGGTAAATCTACTTTGGTGAACTTGCTGATGCGCTTCCACGATGTGGAATCCGGCGCGATCAAGATTGACGGCCAGACCATTTCGGACGTCACGCAAGAATCGCTGCGCGGACAGATCGGCATGGTGACGCAAGACACGTCCCTGCTGCACCGTTCTATCCGTGAAAACATCCTCTACGGCCGCCCAGATGCGACGGAAGAAGAACTGCTGAACGCGACCAAGCAAGCGCAAGCCCATGAATTTATCGAAACCCTGACCGATCCACACGGTAACGTGGGTTACGATGCGCAAGTGGGTGAACGCGGGGTGAAACTCTCTGGCGGTCAACGTCAGCGCGTGGCGATTTCTCGCGTGTTGCTAAAAGATGCCCCTATCTTGATTTTGGACGAAGCAACGTCGGCACTGGATTCAGAAGTCGAAGCGGCAATTCAGGAAAGCTTGTATGAGCTAATGGAAGGCAAAACGGTGATTGCGATTGCCCACCGCCTGTCGACCATTGCGGCGATGGACCGTTTGATTGTCCTCGATCAAGGGCAAATCGTCGAACAAGGTTCCCACAAGGAACTCTTGGCGCATAACGGAATTTATGCCCAGTTGTGGGATCACCAGACGGGTGGGTTTATTGCCGAAGATGTGTCACTGACACCGGCTTCCTAACGATTCGCTTGCTTAAACGATCATCACCCAACAAAAGCCCGACATTAACGTCGGGCTTTTTTATATGCGTAACCGGTTAACGCTTAGTCAAAATCAACCGTTTGGCCCAACGCTAATAGGGCCTTCATCCCGCTGTTTTTAAAAATATTAGCTACACTCTAGGGCATAAACGGAGAACAATAACAGGTCAAAAACAATGCCCGATAGCCATAAGCCCTCCTGCCTCACCACGCCCCCGGATCCTCACGTTGAGGCGCACCGTTTACTCACTCTGATTGAAACACTCTACCAAGAACTCAACCAAGGCCAATCCCCTCATCCATCCCTTACGTTGGATACGCAACTGGAAAACGGTCTGGGGTTTGACAGCCTGATTCGGGCCGAATTGTTTCAGCGTACTGAGCGGTTATTTGATATCACCCTCGCCGATCAAGCGCTGGCCTTGAGTGAAACGCCTCGGGGTCTCCTCAATGCCATCTGCCTCGCCCAACAAGCGCCGCAGAGCGTGAAACAAACGATTGGGGAAATCCAACTTGATCGTGTCAGCCACACACCTGACCATGTGACAACCCTGCAAGGCCTGCTCGACTGGCATGCCGAACAACACCCTGACAGGCCACATCTTTATGTGTATCAAAATGCCACCGATATCGACACCATCAGTTACCGCGAGCTACAACAGCATGCAATGACGATAGCCCAAGGCTTAAGCCATCGGGGGATTGAGCCGGGCGACACCGTCGCCATCATGTTACCGACGAGCAATGACTATTTTTTTTGTTTCTTTGGCATTCTCTACGCACGCGCTATACCGGTTCCCATCTATCCCCCAGCCCGTCCCTCACAGATTGAAGATCACCTGATACGGCATGCCAAGATCCTGCAAAATGCGGGGACAAAACTGATGATCACCGTCAACGAGGCCAAACCGTTATCGCAATTGTTACGGTTACAAGTGGACGCCATCCAAGACATCATGACCGTCTCTGAACTGCAGTCGACCACGTCAGCAACGCTCGACATTGGGCTCCCCCATACCGATGACATTGCTTTTTTACAATATACGTCCGGCAGTACGGGCGTGCCCAAAGGGGTGACGTTAACCCATGCCAACCTGCTCGCTAACATCCGTGCCATGGGCAAAGCCGTCAACGCCAGTAGCAATGATGTGTTCGTTAGCTGGCTACCGGTTTATCACGATATGGGGCTGATCGGCGCTTGGCTCGGCAGCCTTTACCATGCAATGCCACTGGTGATCATGTCCCCACTCATGTTCTTATCCAAACCACAGCGCTGGCTATGGGCGATCCACCAGCATAAAGGGACGCTCTCACCCGCCCCCAATTTTGCTTATGAGCTTTGCGTCAACAAAATCGATGAGCGTGATATAGAAGGGTTAGATCTGAGTCACTGGCGATTATCCTGGAACGGTGCCGAGCCCATTAGCCCCCGCACCCTCGCGAAATTTACCGCCCGGTTCGCCCCGTATGGTTTTCGGCCTGAAGCCCTATCTCCGGTGTATGGATTGGCCGAATCGTCGGTAGGCCTGACTTTTCCTACCCACATTCGTCCTCCGCGTATTGAACAGGTTGATCGTCACACCATGATGCGCAGCGGTCGCGCTGTCCGCCGCCAAGGCGTTGACCCAACAGCGAACGACCACACGGCTGACAAACAAGCAACTGACAACCATGACACCCTGTCGTTAATTGGGCTCGGTCACGCACTCGCCGATCATCAGATCCGCATTGTCGACGCCTTTGGCCAAGAGTTACCGGAAAGGCAAGAAGGTGAACTCGAATTTAAAGGCCCATCGGCCACTCAAGGCTATTATCACGAACCCGAAAAAACCCAAGCGCTCTTCCATGATGGCTGGCTAAAAACCGGCGATCTTGGTCTGACGATAGACGGAGAGCTCTTTCTGACAGGCCGCACGAAAGACATCATCATTAAAGCCGGACGCAACATCCATCCACATGAATTAGAAGCGGCGATCAGTGAACTCAGTGGGATCCGTAAAGGCTGTGTTGCCGCCTTTGCCTGTGCGAACCCTCAGTCAGGGACCGAGCAATTGATCGTGCTGGCCGAGTCCAAAACCACCGATGAGGCAACAAAACAACAGCTCAGCAGCCAAATCCAAACCTTGGCGGTTAACCTGCTGAGCGTCCCTGCCGATGATGTCGTTATCTGCCCGCCGCATACCGTCCCCAAAACCTCGAGTGGTAAAATTCGCCGTTCCGCCTGTAAAACGTTATACGAAGCCAATAACCTGCAGGCCCCCCAACGGGCGGTGTGGTGGCAAACCATGAGATTAGCCACCCTCGGTCTCATGCCCACCGCCAAACGCCTGCTAAGGGCAGCCGGTGATTACGTGTTTGCCGCGTACATGTGGTTAGTCATGATTGGTTTAACCCTCTCCGTTTGGTGCTTAGTCGCCCTCCTCCCCAGTCAACGCGCCTGCTGGGCGGTCACACGGGCGGGGGCAAAGGCACTGATCCGGCTAACAGGGACGCGCTTTGTCGTTGAAGGCAAACACAACCTACCGCCCAAGGGACAGCCCTGTGTGATTGTTGCCAATCACGCCAGCTATTTGGATGGCTTAGTGCTGGCGGCCGCCACCGGACTTGATCATCAGTTTGTTGCCAAGGCAGAATTACAGCATCAGTGGGTTAGTCGTGTTTTCCTCACCAAAATCGGCAGCCATTTTGTCGAACGCTTTGATACCGAAAAAAGCGTCAGTGATAGCCAGAAATTGGCAGATCATGCCGTGAGTGCACAGCCACTCACTATTTTTCCGGAAGGGACCTTGTATCGCATGGCGGGCATTCATGACTTCCACCTTGGCGCCTTTCAAATAGCAGCACAACACCAACTGCCGGTCATCCCAATCACCTTGTGTGGCACCCGTTCGATGCTACGGAATCGCTCTCTGTTTCCTCACCGAGGGGAAATCCGCGTCTGCATTGCTCCCGCTATCCTGCCAGATCATGATGACTGGCAAGCGGCAGTCACATTGCGCGATCGGGCCCGCGCTGTCATTTTACAGCGCAGTGGTGAGCCGGATCTCGCCAAAGCGACCACCCACTAACCTTGCTGGTAGGCGTATTACCCGTCCGATTTTTTGCACCAATACGCGGCCTACCTTATCTTTGACGGAATTATTGTCTGTATCTACGCAACCATGATCCATGTCAACAAACAAAGAACAATCTACGCTTAGAGATAGTCATGCTTTATCAACAATGCTATTACAAAGTCATAAGTTATTATTCTGACGCTTGAGCAATTTTCGTGCCAGTGATGGAATAACTAACGTATACAGCGCTGACAAGAAGTCAGTGGTTTAATAAGGAGTATTAATAATGTTGTGCCCTGATTGCAAACAACCCATGGTTAAAGCCAAAGATAACCATAACCATTGTGTTGAACTCAACTGCCCCCCTTCTCGCACCCAATGCCCTGAGTGTCAATCCAGCCAAACCCAGATCGTCGGGAAAAGTATCAGTGATGCACAATTAACGTGTAAAGACTGCCATGCTGAATGGACCATTTCGCGCAGCTAAATACTCTGTCCCCACAACGTTTGGTGATAACAGAAAGCAACGAATGAAAAGCGTTGATGACAAGGCACCGACAAATAACAAATAGCAAAAAGCCACGCTTGCTGATGCAAGCGTGGCTTTTTTACGGCATGTGTTTCAACGTGTTGGCACGTTTAACGCAATCGCTGAACTACCTCAACGGTATTGCAAGCAGATAGCAACGCGTGTTAGAAAAACGTCGTCAACAAAATCGCGCCCCACACCATCCCCGTCAACAGCATTGCCACAAACACGGCCGCTGAACCAATATCTTTTGCCCGACCGGACAATTCATGATGCTCAGGGCCAATGCGATCCACCACGGCTTCAATGGCAGAATTGATCAGCTCGATGATCATCACCAAGACAATACACGCCAGCATGGCGACCTGCTCATACAGGGTCACGGGTAATACACTGGTTACGATAATCGCAATCAGCAGCAATACGCTTTCTTGACGAAACGCGGCTTCATTTTGCCACGCGGCTTTCAGTCCTTGGATAGAATAAACGGTCGCATTCATAATGCGTGTTATGCCTGTTGCTCCGGGTTTCATACGCTTCTCTGTATCACATTCATTTCAATTCGGCTCACAATCGACACGCCGCCAGCATATCTAATTGTGGTTGGTACTCACGACTACTCACATCCATCATCCCCAATACGGTATGAAAGACATTGTCATGCGACAGTTTATCATGTTGTGCTACTTGTGACATACACTGCCCATCAAGGCGCTGGTGTTGAGTAAAGTTGGGCGAAAACCAGGTGATCATCGGAATGTGCGTTTGTTGCGACGGCGCAACCGCATACGGCATACCGTGCAAGTAAATCCCGTTCTCGCCCAGTGACTCACCGTGATCCGACACATAAAGCATGGCGGCATTTACCTGCCCACTTTCTTGCTTTAACAGTTGGATGACCTGATCCAACACATAGTCGGTATACAGCAACGTATTGTCATAGGTGTTCAATAGCGCTTCTTGCGAGCAACGTTGCAGATCACTGGTCTCACACACCGGCGTAAAGCGTTCAAAGGCTTTTGGATAGCGCTTGGCATACGTCGGGCCATGGCTGCCCATCAGGTGCAACACAATCACACTGTCATTGGTCGCGTGTGCCAGTTGCTGCTTTAACGGCTTGAGTAAAATCCCGTCGTAACACAAACCATCCGGACACAATGCCGGATCCTTCGACCCTTGCGTCGCAATCACATTCACACGATCAGCCACGCCTTTGCTGCCACTGTTGTTATCAATCCACGTCACCGCGACGCCCGCATGGCGCAACACATCTAACAGCCCTTCTTGATGGCGCGCCGTCAGCGCATTGTAATCATCATGGGTCATGCGCGAGAACATGCACGGTACCGATACGGCCGTTGCGGTGCCACAAGAGGTCACATGCTGGTAACTCAAAAGGCCACCGGCCTCGGCTTCTTTCGATAAATACGGATTGGTGTTTCGCGCATACCCATCCAGTGCATAATCTTGTGCGCGGGCGGTTTCTCCCACCACCAACACCAACACATTCGGCTTACCGACCTTTCCTTGTTCGGCCTTTCCTTGTGCTGCATTGTTGTCCACAGCATCCGTCCCGATCGCGGTAAACGGCAGGTGCGCTTCGTACAAACGTTCTTTCATTACCCGATACCCCGCACTCAGGAAATTAGTGGGGTTGATCATGGCTTTAATTTCACTGTGATTACGCAACAGCGAGGCATAATCTTTGTAATACCCTGCCGCAATACCGCCAACCACCACGACGGACAGCAAGAGAGCACCGCCTTTGTGCAGTAATAGTTGACGGGTAGACGCCCCAAAATCGACGTCAATACGTGAAAGCAATAACAGTGGGATCACCGCTAAGCCCACAAACCAAACCAACATAACTGGCGAAAGGTAACTGGTTGCTTCGTGCGTATCGGTTTCAACCACGTTGACCATCATGCCGTGATCAAACACCACACCATACTGGTACATGGCATACGTCACCCCTGTTGCAGCGATAATCAAGACCGGCAAGATCACCCGATACACGCGCGGCCAAATCAGCAACGTAAACACCACATTCATCAGCGCCGCAATAAAGAGTGGAATAGAGAGCAAGAATCCCCACCCTTGTACTGCTTGCGCGTCAAACAAGGCAGACAGGTGATGCCACAAGGCAATGTTTTGAAAAACGGTAAAATAGAGGACAATCAACAGGGTAAAAACCACATTACGCATTCGACATTTCATACTTGCACCTACATTCCTTCTTCACAGACAGGGTTAGTGTATGAAAAAACAAAGCACTTTATTGTCTGACATTGTATGGAGGCGGCCAGAGATAGAGCACCAAGAGGCGATGGCGGCGAATAACGGTAGATAATGGTGCGTGCTAGGCGGCACATGAAGGGGGAGATAAGTGAGGATAACGCGGGGCGAGCGCCTAAGTAAACAGGCAAAAAAAAGCCCTGAAGCGACAAGCATCAGGGCAACGGAGGTATAACAAACAACTATTTCAAACAACAGTATTAAAACAACAATGGGTACTCAAAGAAAAGACAATCAATACGAACAATTAACGAAACGGCCAGTGGTCAAAATACACGTGGTTTGCCTGCCACTCCACTTTCCCCGGATTATCATCTCGCAGGATTTGTGCGACGGTGAAAGCAAATTCAAAGCTGACACCCAGCCCTTTACCCGTAATAAATTTATCAGACACAACCACTTTTTTATTCACGTACTGACCATCCGCGAAATTCTCCGCCAAATTATCACCCGTGGTATATTCACGCCCTTGCAACAAACCATGTGCAGCGAGCACTTTTGCGCCCGACGAACATAGTGCACAAATATATTTATCTTCCGTAATATGCCTTTTGAGAAACTCAATCACCATTGGGTTCGCCGATAAATTATCAGTGCCTTTCGGGCCACCTGGCATCATGACGGCGTCATACATATTATCAACACAGTTTTTCAGGGTATCGTCAGCGGAAATACGTGTTTCAAAATAACTGTTCAGCGTGGTGGTTTCCATGCATGACAATACGTCCACTTTCATTTCCATGCGGCGCATAATATCAATAAAGACCACCGCTTCCCCTTCTTCAAAGCCATCGGCAAGTAATACAGCAATACGTTTTTGGTTCATGATGTCTCCTAAAGGGATAGTTTGCTCATCAGAGCAATCAAACGGCAATTTCTTTGTTATGACCCGCGTCATAACAAAAACATCGCAACAAGCCGATGGTGCAGAAAGAAAGCCCCGCGAACGAGGCTTTCACTTAGCGACCGTTAATTATCTAAAACTGTGTATTAACGCACACCGAACGAGTAAGACATCATCAACTTCATGTCATTACGATCGTACTTGTAGTTCGTGTCTTCAGAGCGGAAGTACGCAGGGAAGAAGTTCACGTTCAAGCCTTTCAGATCGCCTTCTAGGAAGCGGTAACGAATGTTGTAGTCGATAGAGTACATGGTACCGTCGTACGTACGATCATCCGCTTTCTGGCTCTTATCTGTGATAACGTCCCAACCGTAGTTACCGCTTAGACCCATGCTTAGGCCTGGAACACCCCACGATGCGAAGTTATAGTCTACGCCCAACTTAACGGCTTTCGTGCCATCTGGGTTGTAGTCTTCAATCTGTGAAGTTGCTTGCATGAAGTTACGGTTGTCAGAGTTAGCCCAAGGCGTTAGGCGGAAGTTGTACGCGCCACCTGGATCACTTGGTGCATCTGTTTGGCTATATGCAAAGCGGAAGTTAAAGCCACCGGTCTTAAGATCGGCACCTAGCGCAATGTAGCTTTCTACTTCAGCATCATCGACTTTAGACACTTCGCCTTCAATGTACTTACCGCCATGATAGAAGAACGCGGTGTTCAGCTTCATATCAGCACCAAGATCAAAGCCGTACTTCACCAACGCCTGCCAGTTGTCACGGTAGTCTTTACCCTGACCGTAGCCTAGGTCAATCACGCCGTTGTCTAGCTCATAGATCGCGCCGACAGAGTGAATGAAATCAATCTTCTTCGCTTTTGACATGCTCGGGTCACCTTGGTGCCATGAGTTAGTCATATCTTTGAATTCGTCAGTCCAATCGTTCTTAAACTGGTCAGCCCATGCATAACCTAGATGTAGGTTACCCATTGAGAATTTACCTTCCACACCACGGTATGAGTGTGGGTTCAAGCCCCAAGAAGAACGAATGGTACCCATGTTAATACGGGTGTAACCTGCGCGCGCTGCAAAGCCCAGCTCTTCATCACCTAGCTTCATTTTCAACGCAGCAATGTTCAAAGAGGTATTGGTTTTTTCACAGAAATCGCCGCCTTTGCCGTCATCGTTACAGTCGTAGTCATACAGCAGAATTTCTGACTGGCCTACGGTGTCACCGATCTTCAACAAGGTGCTGCCCCATAGGTCAAAACCAATCACGTCTTTAAAGTAACCAGAGCGGTAATCAAAGGCGAGCTGCAGCGTTTGGTTTTCAATCTGTGGCTTAAAGTCTGCACCCGGTGCACGCTCTTCACGGTCACGAATATAAAGGAATGTATGAACATTCAGTTTAGAATCTTCATAAAACGCTTGCTTAGCAGCATCAGATAAATCGATCGCTGCAACACTTTGGTTTTCCACAATATTTGGGTCTAACTCAGCCTGCGCATTAAAAGCCATTAATGCTGAGGCGATAGACAAACTTAGCACAGATAAACGCTTTGCCTGCTTTTTCATAATTATATTCCACCGATTTGTAGGGTGTGTTTCAAGATTGAAATCATATTATTGCATGCAAGAGCAAAGATAAAACAAAACATCATTTCAGTTTTAATAATTATGACATTCATCATACTTCAAAAAGCTATTTCATTTTTAAAGGAATTGAGTACCACTAGAATTGATAGATTTATTTGTTTCAGATCACAAAACGTATTCTGTAGCACGTAAATAAATTATTATTGCTCTCCTTTAAAAATGTGACAATGCACAAACTCTTTATAATACCAACAACGTCGTCAATATAACCGCTCATCTAAAGGCCGGGATGCCTACAGAACAGCGTATAGGGGATAAAGGAGGAATGTCCGTATTCAGCCTGTTTACAGGCCATTAGCACCTACTCAGGCGAACCTTGTCGACGCATTAGATATGCCAGCCCGACTTGATAAAGATCCACCGTGTTACTGGGTCACGCGCTAAGACGCGATTCTGAACCTTGCGCGATGAGTAACGAGGCGATAAAACAAAATAACGTAATGCGATTAATGAGATTGAATAACCGCAAAACAAAAAAACGTAATAAAAAAACCGCCTGTTTTAAGCAGGCGGTTTTTAATAATGAGCGATGAATCACACTTATGGGAATGCTTATGGGAAAGAAGGATATTCTTTACAGCCTAGACGGCTTGATACTTCAGCGGCAGAAGCGTGAAGCAATTTAATGAATTCTTCTTTTTTACTCTCTGTAAAGCGCATCGTAGGCAAAGAAATACTCATGCCCGCGATAACATGGTTGAAACGGTCATAAACAGGCACCGCCAAACAACGTAGGCCGACTTCTTGCTCTTCGTTATCTTCACCGTACCCTTGCGCACGCACTTTTGGCAATTCAGCCATCAGTTCATCAATGCCTTTGTGGGTTTTCGGCGTTGATTGCGTAAACACCACGTCTTTCAGGCGTTCACGTACATCATCTTCTGAGCGTTCAGCCAGTAGCACCTTGCCAATCGCGGTACTGTACAGTGGGTTACGCTTGCCAATACGGGACTGCATGCTCAATTTGTACTTTGAATCAATCTTATGGATATAGATGATGCTGTCACCATCAAGGGCGCCAAGGTGCAACGCTTCCATCGTTTCATCAGAGATTTTGCTCATCTCGGAGTGGGCGTAAGAAATAATATCAATATTGGATAGCGCGCCCGCGCCGACTTCAAACAGCTTCAATGTTAACGCATAACGTTCTGTTTCCCCTTCTTGGGAAACGTAACCTAATGTTTTCATTGTTTGTAAAAAACGATACACCGTACTTTTCGACATCATCAGACGCTGTGACAAATCGCTGATCCCGATTTCTTTTTCAGTACACAGTGTTTCAAAGATTGCCATCGTTTTTTGAACGGAAGATACTGATTCAGGTTGCTTATTGCTCATTCATTCATCCTATACTCAATCGGTGTGCGCTTCATAAGGTTTGAAAGATTTGAACCGCAACGAATAGCGCTTATTTTATGCAAGTTACACAAAAAATCAATCGCCCACCAATAAAAATGAAACGCATGTTTCAGTTTGAGTTATCTACTCATCATGGGAATATTCTTGCGTGATAGATGATGCTATCAACGCCTTACTTCCCTTCCATTTAGGGTGTGTCCCTCAATTATGTTGCGTCCATCGCTGCTGCTATTTTCAAGCAGGGCAACTTAAAAAATGTGTGATTTGGTGGGCCAAATGAGCAATTTTTAAGGCAGCCATGCGCAGAAAATAGCGCAGTCCGAAGGGTTATGGCCAAAATCCGCGCTATCTGCCCAAAATGGCTTGAAGATAGAACCACTATGTTCATCGCCATTTTGATTGCTTTCACGAATTTTGGACCTATAACGATGGTGAAAATAATTAAGGGACACACCCTAATACGACGCACCACAATAAAAACGAAAGTGGTATGTCGCTCCTTCAAGGTCTTTCATATCGACTACCCAATCCCCCGACACGCGCTGAACACGGCACTCGGGATCGGTCATTAATTCCCCCATAGGGATCGACGATAATCCGAATGTAACGGGCATGTGGGTACGTGTTGGTTGACTCAACCACACATGACAGACATTGCCGCGCACTTGGGTCATCAGCATCATTTCACCGTCTAAACAGGCATAGTCACATACACTGCGAGACTGCCAGTTAATGGCAAAAAAGGTTTGCGAAGTACGGTGGTACACCGCATGCAAATCACGGCGAAGACTCAGCCAGGTCCAATCAGGTTGCGCAGCAAACGTTGTTAACTGCACAGCTGTGCAGTTTGGCATTAATAAATATGCATAACGTTGATCATTATCGTATTCTTGTATTGATTTACCGTCATCGTGCATTAAATTATGGGCCATCGTCGCACGCAACACCGCCCCCGATACGTTTGTCGCAGGCAAGTTGCGCGCATTTTCCGGAAACTGATCATTCCAATCCCCCTGACGCATTTCTGTTTGGACAGACAGGTTTTGTGCGAAAGGCAGGTAAACCCCACACTGTGACCTTGTCTCACCGTCACCTTGCGCCCAATGAACATGCTGCTTTACGGCGACCTCGTGATGTTTCATCGCATCCGTCGGCCATGATTGCCCCTGCCCGTCCACGGTTAATGTGGCTTGGTTTAGATCATGTAATTGCATATTACTGATCGTCGTAAAGGCGCAGCCCTGTTGCGATCGAATATCCGATCCCAGCATCACGATCTGATCACCAAGGCAGACATAGCTTTTTTTCGCCTGCAACGTATTGTCATGGTTATAGAAATCGGCCCCAAACAGCCCCATCTCCCCGTTCGATACCCCACCGACAAAACGCATGTCGTGTTTCACATCATCGTATTGTCGACAACCGCCATAATCGGGCAAAGTACGTCCATCGGTCGTCGTACCCGGCAAAAAGCGTTTATCCACCAGCGGATACCAATCGTGATACTGACGATCATCGTTGTCATACAGATACGTCATACCATCGCCGGTGTACCAGCCTTTGAGGTTCTCTTCGGTCGTCGTTAGGCTTTCATAATTACCAATACGATCAGAATGCAGAGAGATCGAGAAAGCAAACCCATTACCACGATGCACCATACGATCTTGGCAATAAAACAGTTGATTTTGTGGCTGTGCATCTTCCCCTGCCACATTGCAGTTCTGCGCGATCGCCAACGCACTCAGTAACACCTGTAATTCGCTTTGGTCCTGATAAAAACGATCACCATGAAAAGCTAAGTGGTGTTTGATCGCGGACGCTAAACGCGGTTTCACTGTGGCCTGACGAGAGGGATAAAAACGCAACAACGTTGCCAAGGCCGCGATGCCTTCCCCTTCATTCTGTCGCCAGCCACGGGCAATACCGCGTCCGGTGACACATTCCATCAATTTTCCCCGATACATGAAAGGCAATACTGAGCCTATCAAGTAATCGTCAATCAACGCGTAACGCGGATCTGATACCACTAACCCTGTCTCTTGCGCCGCATCCAGCACATGGGCGATACCATTCAGTAAGACCAGCCCGTACCCGCCGATATAGGGAATATTCACATGCTGAAGAAACGAGCCATCACGGTAAAAACCGTTGCCCGATGTAACAGACTCCAGCGTGGTGGGGATAGCCGTCATCGCCAGCGCAATATCGTCATCGTTTTGTTCAAACATGGCACGCAATAACACCACCATCGCCAGATCAACCAAGTTCGCGCCGTGGGCACGCATCGTTGGTCGTGTGGCGCCGGGACCATGGTGCTCCCAATAGGGCGTGGGGGTCATATAGCGAGAGGCACTGTTCAGCTTTTCAATCAACGAGGCTGGCAGTTCACGGCGTAATAAGGCACACGTGGTATAGAGTGACTTCGGCACCGCAATTTCCCACTCCCACCAGTTGCCAGTACAGCGCGCCCCTGCCACATAGATATGGGTCAAGACCACGGTTAATGCATGAGTGATCGCATGACGCATGTCCGCGGTATGGCAATCCGGGCAAGTACGATACGCCAAGGCCAGATGTTCAATACGGTAACAGGTATGCTCCATATGGCGGTTATGTACTGTGCCGTCGTCATTAAACAGCGGCAGATCCCCCCATATAACAGGCTGACTGTGTTGGGGATACACTTGTGCACTCTTCAATAACGCCTGAAACCATTGTTGTGCGGTTTCAGCGCGCTGTGACAGTACCGGTACCAATAACGCATGTGCTCGCTCTGCCGCCGTTAACCGTGATGGATAGGTCCAGTTATCCAAAAAGCGGGCGTAGTCAATGGTCACATGTGCATCCTCATTGTGTTTTTTCATCGCGGCTTACCTAAAGAAATGGGCACCTTTCGATGCCCATTATTTACAGATACTATCAGTTAACACGGTAAGAGAAAAAGTACGCTTCACCGTCTAGCTCTGTCGTATCTACCTGCCAGAAACCATCAACCAACGACACGCGATCATCTTCATCACTGACAAGGGCATCGCCCATTGCCTGCGGGAAGGACACCTGTATCGCTTTATCTGTACGCGTCGGTTGGCTGATCCAGACTTTCGCCAGATCACCATCACGCACCATCAGCACCGACAATTCACCGACCGTTCTCACCTGCGCACTGGTCTGTACGGTTTCACTGAACGCGTTAGCCGCTACCGCTTTCAGGGTATTTTCTACCACCACATGGAAATCGGCCGTTTGCGCGACAATCTCAACATCAGGGTTACGGCCATAATCGGCGGTTTGCTCAGCATTGTAGGTCGGTAATAACACGTAACTGTACGCAGTCTTGCTGTCATTATTGTGTTCAATTTGGGTTTGCGATACCCATCCTGACACGTTGGTATCGTCCATCTTATTTTCATTTTCCGGGTACAACACCGCCCAGTCACCATTTCGGGTATGGTATTTCATCGTCACCGTTTGTGCCGTCGGTAAGTACACGCCCAAGGCAGATCCGTCCACATTGCCCGCCACATGGAAGCTGTTGACAGGCTTAGCAACTTGATTGTTTTCCGGGGTCCACTGTGCACCATCAACGGTTAACACGTTAGTACCATTCTCATTCAGCTTACGGTTATCAATGACGGTATAGCCTTTGTTACCTTTGGCCCAGAAATCGGTTCCCACGGCGACGATTTCATCATCAAACATGAAATAGGATTTCTTCACGCGCAGCGAGTTATTGTGGTTATAGAAATTCGCCCCATACAGGCCAATATCACCGTTAGAGGCACCACCCACCCACGTCATATCTTTCTTGGTATTGTCATACTGACGGCGACCACCACAATCCGGCAAGGTCGCGCCATCAGTGGTCGTCCCTGGCAGGTAACGTTTATCCACCAGTGCATACCAATCGGTGTACTGATGGCGATCCGCATCATACAAATACGTCATACCGTCACCGGTGTACCACCCTTTCAGGTTTTCTTTCGTGGTGGTCAGACATTCATAGTTACCGATACGATCAGAGTGCAGTGACAGTGACAAGGCATAGTTATCACCGCGATGCACCACGCGATCTTGGTTGTAGAACATGAAGTTACCCGGCGCGGCCGCTTGTGGTTTCAAATCTGCATCTGTCATGATGCGATCCGCCACAGACAACAGGTTCAGATCGCCAGTTGTCGCAAAGTAGGTCTCTGGATCTAACGCTAAGTGGCTTTTGATCAACTGCCCCAAACGCGCTTGTGTCTCAGCATCACGGGAGTCATAAAACGATAACAACGCATTCAAGGCGCTGCGGCCTTCCGCATGATTTTGCACCCAACCACGGGCAATGGCACGGCCACTCACCGCATCCATCATTTTGCCTTCATACATGAACGGCTCAACCGCCGAGAACAAGTATTCGTTGATGGTCTGATAACGTGCATCACTCAAATCAATCCCAGTATCAGTGATGGCGTTCATCACTTTACCGATCCCAGAGAGCAAGGTGACACCATAGGTGCCGATATACGGGATGTTAGCGTGTTGAATAAAGCTGCCGTCATCGTAGAAACCATTCGCCGTGGTCACAGGGGCCAATACCGTCGGTAAGGCATCAATCGCCATCTTGATGTCTGCATCATTTTGTTCAAATGCGCCACGCATCAAAACAACTAACGATAAATCGACTTTATTCGCGCCTTCAGCCGCCATTGGCTCGCGGGTTGCCCCTTCGCCATAGTGCTGCCAGTTTGGATCCGGTACAAACCAGCGAGTCGCGTCATTGGCCATTTTCACAATGCCATCAAACTGCGCTTGCTGGGCGGGTGTAATGTGGCCTTCCATCAAAGACAAGGTATCGTACAGCACCTTCGGTACACCGATTTCCCATTCCCACCAGTTACCCGTCGATGTTTTTCCGGTGGCGTAATAGTCTTTAAGCATGAATGCCAGACCATAAACAATGTCATCACGCATTGCATCGGTGGCCAGTTCGTCAAAACTGTTGTACGCCAACGCCATGGTTTTCAGGTAGTTAAAGCTCGTCATCATATTTTTGTTGTGCACGGTGCCAGCATCATCAATGACCAACACATGGGTCGCCCACAAGTGATCCGCTTGATCACGCACCATGCTTTCCTGCGCACTACGTCCTGCATCAAAACGGGAGGCCAAAACCGCTTTATAGATCTCTTTTTCTCGTTCTTCAGCGGTCAGCACCATTGGGTACGTCCACTTATCAATGATTTTGCCGTATTGGATCTCAACCGGCTCCGGTGTGGTCGGGATCGATGGTTCAAGCGGAATAGCAGGGATAGACTCTGATGTATGACCATCAGAATTCAGATCATCAGAATGGCAGCCACTCAAAGCCAGGGTTAACGCAATCGCCACTGTCGACAACGACAAGCGAGTAAAAGACGGGCAAGACAAAGACGTTGTTTTCATAAAAGAGTCTCTATATATCCATAAAAAAGAGAGAAAAAAAGCGCTACCCCTCAAGGAGCAGCGCTTTATTTACCGTTACGCAGTCAACTCGTCACCCGTATTACAGGGTGTAGCTGAAGTGGTAAGGTGCACCGTTCAGACCGTCTGTATCGATCTGCCAGTAACCATCCACCAACTCTACACGGTTATCTTTGTCTTCCACCGTGGTATCACCCAAGGCGTTAGGGAATTTCACACTCACAGGCTCACCCGTGCGCGTTGGCTGACTCACCCATACCTTCGCTACGTTACCTTCACGTACCATCAATACAGACAGTTCACCTTTGGTTTCTACCTCGGCACTCGTTTGCGCATCAACACTGAACGCGTTCGCCGCGATCGCGTTTTGCGTTTTCTCAATCACCACATGCAGATTCGCCGTTTGTGCCGCAATTTCGACATCTGGGTTGTTACCGTACGCCGTTGTTTGTGCCGCATTGTGGCTTGGTAGCATCACGTAAGCGTAGCTATCCACTTTGCCTGCACCCGTTTGATGATTAATCAAGGTTTGCAGTACATAGCCTTCTACTGTTGGCTTCTCCATCTTATCGGTGTTCAGTGGGTACAAGGCTCCCCAGTTACCCATACGGTCATCCCAACGCAGTTCCGCTTTTTTCGCGGTTGGCAAGTAAACGCCCAACTGGGAACCCGCCATGTTACCTTCAACGTGGTAAGTCGTATTGGCCGTGATACTCGCGTAATCATCACTGCTATTAGCCTTCTCCGGTGTCCAAACGGCACCATCAACGGTGATGGTGTTAGAACCATCTTGCTTCAATACACGGTTTTCAATATACGTTGCCACGCCCCACGTTTTGTCGGACTGCACATCAGAACCCAGCATGACGATTTCATCATCAAACGCGAAGTAAGATTTCTTCGCAGAGGTCGCGAAGTACTTACCGTTGGTCACACCTTGGCTTGAGTTGAAGAAATCTGCGGCAATCACACCAAACTCACCGTTTGACGTACCACCGACCCACTTCATGTTCGCTTTCTTGTTGCCGTAAGTATTACGGCCTTTACAATCACCGATGCTTTCACCCGTGGTCGTAGCCCCTTGCATCTTGCGCTGATCAACCAGTGGATACCAATCGGTGAACTGGTTATGGTCGGCATCGTAAAGGTGTGTCATACCGTCAGCCGTGTACCAGCCACGGGTGTTTTCGGTATTGTTTGCGCCACACTCGTAGTTACCAATACGGTTTGAATGTAACGAGACTGCAAGGGCGTAACCATCACCACGGTGTACCATGCGGTCCATGTTATGGAACAAGAAGTTACCTTTCACTTCACCTTTCGCGGTAACGGCGGTGTCGTTCAAGATGCGCTCTGCCACATCCAACACTTTAAAGTCGGTCGCTTTGGTAAAGAAGGCATCCGTATCGGTCTGAAGTTGCTCTTTAATCACTTCACCCAGACGCTGCTTCACCTCGCCTTCACGTGAATCGTAGTAACGCAGAAGCACAGACAATGCACCACGGCCTTCGCCTTTGTTCTGTGACCAACCACGCGCGATAGCACGGCCTGAAACCGATTCCATCATCTGGCCTTTAAACAAGAACGGGGCAACGGCACTGAATAGGTACTCATCCACCAGCTTGTAGCGCTCATCATCCAAAGAGATACCGGTATCGTCCAACATCACCATGATACGTGAGATATTAGACAGCAAAATCATGCCGTAGGTACCGATGTACGGAATATCTTGGTGCTGAATGAACGAACCATCGGCATAGAAACCGTCTTTGCTGGTTACTGGCTCAAGCACGATTGGCATCGCATCCAACGCACGCTGAATTTCAGCATCATTCTTTTCAAAGATACCGCGCTGTAGCACCACCATTGAGGTATCAACACGGTTTGCACCTGTGTTAGTAATGTCATTGTGTGGCGAGTTACCCGCATATTGCTTAGTTGGATCAGGCAATTGCGCGCGCGATGCATCAATAATGTCTTGCATCATGGCTTCAGGTACGTGCGCATAGATCAATGACGCGATATCGTGAATGATCTTCGGTGTGCCGATCTCCCACTCATGCCAGTTGTCTTTCTTGTGTGGGATCAAGTCAGCGTTGTAGAAGTCTTTCAGTAGGTAGTCCATCCCGAACAGGATATCTGCCAATACTTCATCGGTAGTAAACGCCGGATCGTTCAACGTATAAGCCACCGCCAAATCACGTAGGCGAGCAAACGACGTTTTGGTTGCCATTGCGTTAACCGTTGGGCCATCACCGTAATCTTTATACAGTTTCTGATCGGCCCACAAATACTCCGCGTTGTCTTTGGTAAAGCCCGCGTAAGAGGCCGTTGCGGTATCCAGCTTGGCTTCAATCATGAGCTGATATTGCTCATCGGTCGTATTTGGCGGCGTCCATAGCGATGCCCAGTTCTTCACCGCTACGTCATAGTCAATCTCAACCGTTGGTGCCACAACGTCAAACTCAGCAGGTTCACCTTGAAACTTCACCATGTCGCCTTGGCTGATGGTGTTAGTCATGGTGTAAGCACCCGCAGCCAAACCGTCAATTTCTACCACGGCATAACCGTTTGTGAAATCATCCGCTTTCAGTTTCACCGTTAGCTCAGTCTCGGCATTACGTACGGTTTGAGAAGCCATCACCACACTGGCTTCATCACCGACCAGTAATGGAGAAGAGGCGGTTTTACTTGCAGCAACCAAGTCAATCGACACTTTAAACGGCTTATTCGGTGCCGGTTTATTCGGTACTGTTGGCGCATCCGCCGGAATCGATGGGTTCGCCGGTAGTTTAGGCGTTTCCACAGACGGCGGTGTCGTTGGATTCAATGTGTCGTGATCTTCATGAATACAACCAGTCATCGTGGCAGCGATAGCTAACGCAAGTAGCGAGTGTTTCATTTGCATAGGGGGTGTTCTCATTATTAGT
>NZ_JAKJSN010000052.1:0-37314 GCF_050337005.1 Photobacterium japonica
GTTTATAAATATGTTTATGTGTACATTCCTGACTTTATTTTAACTTGTTGTTTCCTCTCATGTTTAAACATCTCCCGGTTGGCAAGAAAATAGCGTCGATTTTTGCTTGTATTATTGCTTTGTTAATTGCTGTTGCTTTCCTTATCAAAGCTGAAATTGACCTGGTTAGAAACGAAATTGTTAACTTAACCGATTCGACGTTACCGAGTGTGTCACAAGTTGAGGCTTTACGTTATGAGTTGGCGACGATCCGAACGGGAGAGTACGCCATTTTGACGTATGATAATGCGCGTCAAATGTACGAGCGTATTGAGCGAATTGATCGCCAAATGCTGATGGTGAATCAGATGTTGATTGACTATAACGCAACGGTTGTGACTCAACATGAACAACAAGTGTTTGACCGTTTCATGCAGAACTGGGAAGTGTATGAAAATGTGCTGATACGTTATAACCATTTATTGAATAATGGAAAGCGTAGTGAAGCCCGTGAGATGTTGTCCAAATCGATAGGTATCCATTGTTCACTCGATGAAAGTTTGAGCGATTTGCGTGATTTAAACGTGAGTTTTGTGCAAAATAACCGAATCAGCATTATTCAAAGTGTTGATGCGATGTTGTGCCTCGCCATTGGTTCCATTTTTATTCTTGCCGTATTCATGATGGTCATGAATATCGTATTGACCCGCAGCATTTGCCGTCCTTTAAACATGGTGACCGCACAATCTAATGCGATTGCATCGGGGAATTTAACTTATCATTTTGCCCGTGAGAGAATCGGTAATGATGAGCTCGGTCAGCTCGCCGATTCCAGCATTAAAATGCAAAACGATTTACGGGGATTGATTGAAGATATTTCAGCGACCGTCACCCAGCTTTCTTCGGCTATCGAGAAGGTCAATACTGTTGCGCCTGAATCGTCTAAAAATAGACATACACAACACGTTGAGTCTGGTGACACAGTGATGAAGCCGACGGCTAAACGCCCTGTACAAACAGAGACAGTGAACAGTGAGCAAAGTTCGACGACGGAAGGGGTATCGGACAGTGTCACGCGAACGAATACCTCTTCAACAGCGGTGGCACAGGGTGCGAACCCTACCACGCAAGCATGTCATGAGTTAACGCAACTTGCGAACAGCTTGCAGCAGAAGATGAAGCGATTCCGCTTGTTGTAAGCGTGGCTTTGTCTGTGAGAAAGCGTGTTCTCACGAGAAAACGAGAGGTATAAGAAGGCCAGCATATTGCTGGCCTTTTGCGTTTATACGCCTCGTAGACGTTGCCCCGACGGGCTCGGCATGTCAATTAGCGACTTATGATAACTATCATGGCTAAAAGTGAGTGACAGAGTTTTGACGCAGTACAATGACAGGTCATCAATAAATATACCTAAATAGGATGGTGTTACTATATATAAATAACAGCGTTAACATTGGGTTTTTAATTAATTGTAGGTTTTAATTTATATTAATTTATGTGTTGAAATATAAGCGAAATTTATTATTATTGTTTTGATTCAATAGTGACACATAGCAATCGGTTGCTATTTTTATGCTTCTGTAATTGTGAGGTGGTGATATGTGACTGGTTTCTATCTGGATGATTTTTAAGAGCTAAATCGATGATTTTTATTGTTTGCATGGAAGATTGTGTGTAGATTTTTGGTCATGGACCACTCTAAATTTTCAAGTTTATTACCATGTTTAAAGATCTTTCTATTGGAAAGAAAATAGCGTCAATTTTTAGTTGCATTTCCATTTTGCTTATTTCGTTTGCATTCTTAATTCAAGCTGAAATTGATATTGTTAAAACGGAAGTGGTGAATTTAACGGATTCAACCGTACCCAGTATGCTGCAAGTTGAGGATATGCGTTATGAATTGTCTTATATTCGACGCGTGCAGTATGCGATCTTAACGTACGAAGATATCGAAAGAGCGCGCCAGCGTATCGATCGTGTCAGTCGACAAATTCAGAATGTAGAAAATATGTTCGATGCCTACGGTGCGACGGTCGCATCAAATAGCGAGAGGCAAGTCTTTGATCGTTTGATGCGCAATTGGGAAGCGTATAAGCGTTCTCTCGATGGCTATAGCCGGGGAATACAAGACGGTGATATGGCGCAAGCACGCGCGGTATTGGCACAGTCGCTGGATGAATATAACAGTATCGATGACAGCATTAATGCGTTGCGCGAGATGAATCTGGGGTTTGTGAAGAATAACCAGACCAGCATTCTTGAGAGTGTGAATACGATGCGTCTTCTGGCTATCGGTGCTATTGCTGCCATTACAGCGTTTATGATTGCGATGACGGTGTATTTGACGCGTCAAATTTGTCGTCCGTTGAATCTGATCATGGCGCAGTCAGGCGCGATTGCGGCGGGCAATTTAGCCTATGCATTAGATCGTACGCAAATCGGCAATGATGAACTCGGCCAGTTGGCGGATTCCAGTATGCAAATGCAACAGGATTTACGCCGTTTGATTGAAGATATTATCGCTGCGGTAACACAGTTGAGCTCAGCGGTGGAAGAGGTCAGTGCAGTGGCGGCACAGACCTCTGCGGGCATGGATAGCCAACAAGCGGAAATCACGACAGTGGCGACAGCGATGGATCAAATGCGTGCGACGGTCGCGGAAGTTGCGGGTAACACGGAGAATGCGTCTGCGTCAGCGACGGATGCGAATCAGGAAGCGCAGCAAGGCGCAGTGGAAGTTAGCCAAACTATTTCGCAAATTCAACGTGCATCGGAAGAAATTGAAAATGCGGGTAATTTGGTGGCTGAGCTTGAAAAAGAATCGACCAATATCAGCATGGTGGTGGATGTGATCCGTGACATCGCAGAGCAGACCAATTTGCTGGCACTGAATGCCGCCATTGAAGCGGCGCGCGCCGGTGAGCAAGGGCGGGGGTTTGCCGTGGTGGCGGATGAAGTGCGTACCTTAGCGGGACGAACCCAGCACTCGACGGGCGAGATCATCAGCATTATTGAGAAGTTGCAGAAAAGTGCGAATGAAGCCCGTTCGGCAACAAATGAGAGTTGTGCCTTGATTCATGCGTGTGTGAGTCAAAGCCATGGTACGGGCGAGAAAATTCACTCGATTGAAACAACAGTGAGCCAAATTGCGGACATGAGTGTGCAAATTGCCAGTGCGTGTAGTGAGCAAGATGCGGTGACGGAAGATCTGCAACGCAGCGTGACGCGCATTAATGCCTCTTCAACAGAGGTGGCACAAGGGGCGAACCATACCACGCAATCGTGTCATGAGCTCACGCAGCTTGCGAACAGTTTACAGCAGAAGATGCAGCAGTTCCGCCTGATGTAATGTGTGCGTTTTGAGCGAGTTAAAACACAACGCGTATCTACAAAGAAACAAGGCCAGTCATTGACTGGCCTTGTTGTTTTTCGTGTGCTGTAAGCAACCGTCGATAGCATACGCGGGGGCTTATTTACGCTTTTTATATACCACGCAGAAGTTGCCGCGCTTGGTGCGACACTTCGAGCAACGCTCACAGTCGACTGGGGCGTGTTGGCCTTCTTTCCAACGCTTAATGAGGTGCGGTTCCGCCAATAGTGGGCGAGATAACGCAAAGTATTGAATGTTGGTGGTGTTTGCCAGTGACTCAATGGCAGCTAAATCGCTCAGGCCACCGACGGTGATCACTGGGATTTGAATATCTTGGCTGATCACTGCGCCATATTCGTGGAAGTAACCTTCCGCCTGTAGTGTGTGGCCATCAAACTGCTCACCCACCATGGTGCTGGCGTTACCGTGAATGTTACCGGACATCACGATGCCATCAACACCCAAGGTTTCAAGGTGCTTACAAATCTCACGGGTTTCTTCAAACGTCAGGCCGCCATCGAAAAACTCCGAGGCCGTGAGTTTAACCAGAATAGGGAAATCATCGCCCACTAATGCACGGATCGCGGTGACGATCTCCACCAAAAAGCGCATGCGGTTTTCCAGGCTGCCACCGTACTGATCATCACGACGGTTGTAGTATGGGCTCAGGAACTGGTTGATCAGGTAGGTGTGTGCGGCATGAATTTCCACGCCATCAAAACCGGATTCTTTCGCACGGCGACTTGCTTGTGCAAAGGCATCGACAATGTAGTCGATCTCGGCGATGGTCATGGGTTTACCTTGCGTTTGTGTACCGCGTTCCGGTACCTCGCTTGGAGCGAAGATCACGCGCTCACCCACATTGTAGGTTGTTTTCGTGCCGCCATAGGCCAACTGCATGACAATTTTTGCATCATGGGCGTGTACACGCTCAGTCAGGATTTTGTATTCATCGATGAAAGAATCGTTGTACATCCCCATCATGCCGGCATTGGGTTTTTCTTCTTCCACAATGTTGGCATAACCGGTCACGATCAGGCCGAGTTCGCCCTGTGCCAGTTCTTCATAGATGTCATACAGCTTTTCTGTCATGTGGCCCGTTTCGGTGGCCATGTTTTCCCACGTTGCGCTGCGCATAAAGCGGTTTTTTAGCGTCATGTTGCCGATACGGCTTTCTGAAAACAAAGTACTCAAGTCCAATCCTCTTAATATCGCGTGTTTCGCTCGTGCCACAAGCAAATGAGCAGCGGGCAAGCGTATAGAGAACCTGCGGGCAATTCCTTAATCTGGATTAAGGTAATGAGAGAAATATCAATGAATTTGTATGATAAAGCGTGACAACACTCGAAAAGGCTTTTTATCTTCTGTGATAGCGTAAAGATGTCGCCTTTCAGTAAGTCAGATAGCCGGAAAAAGCACTTGTGATGGGTAATGAGGGGATCGGTATAGCAAAAGAGGGATGCATGATTATGGGTTCAGAAACCGCGCATATTTTGTCGCACTTATGGATGAGTACCCTTGTGCTGGGTGTCGTGATTTACCTGGTATTTGACTACGTCACCGTAAGGCGACTGGAAGGGTACTTTCATCAACACAGTACTCCGCAAGTTGTGCCCGATGGGTTGGGGTTGTACACGGTGTATTATGCCATCGCCCTTGCTTTCCATACTGTACGCCTGAGTCGTCATGATTATCCGTTTATTCCGGTTAATGAAACCCGCCGACTGGCAACGGCAACCGATAAGTTTCTTGCTACGCTCTTTACCGCTAATTTTGCGCTGTGTATGGGGTTGTTGGTGATTATCGCGATTGGGGGTAATCTCGCATAACCATAGAGTGGGTGATCAGTATTATGTACCTTTTTAATGACAGAGGCTTCTTGTTGGTAATGGCAAATTATATGGATGGGTTGAATGGACCCTGATGAAATTTTTATACTTAACACAGTATGGGCAGTTTCTGCTGTCATGAGCATAGTGCTGGGTATTGTTTTCCATTTTTATACGGTTCGACGTCTCGAGCGAGCATTTAAATGTAACGGTATTGGATATTTAGGGGGAGATCGATTGAGGTTAGTTAATTATGCATTTGTTATCTTTTTTCAAACTGAACGATTAAATGACCACAATTACCCATTTGTCCCTGTCTCTGAATCAAGAAAACTCGCAACGAAAAAAGATAGATTCATCGCTGGGATGTATAATATTAATAATTTGATATGGATGGTATTACTCGTTGTCATATCTTTCATTTAGCCATGATGAATGACGATATGTTTAGTCGATTTTTCTGGTTCTGTTGTCTACACATAGTGGAGTGTGTATCGCTTTAATGGACTAAAACCATGACCACAAAAACACAAGGACTTGAAGCCGAATGGCTGTTATTGCAAAACCAGTTTGACGTGTATGAGAAATATTCACTGGTGATAAAATTAGTGAGTGTCATCGTGTTGTGCGCGTTTTATTGGCTCAATAGCGTCACGGCCTTTGCTGTTATGATTTTACTCATTTTGTGGCTGCAAGATGCCATTTGGAAAACCTTTCAATCACGCATAACGCCACGGTTACTCATGCTTGAGCAAGCAATGCGCGTTGAGCACACGCAAGAAAAAGCAGCAGAAGATAACCTCGCTATGCTGCCCTGCCAGTTCAATAGTCAATACGCCCTGTCTCGTCCCAGCCAGTTGGGATTAATCAAAGAATACGGTCTTCAAGCGCTGCGGCCGACCATTGCCTTTCCGCATGGTGTGCTGGTGACGCTCGCAATCATGATGTTCGTCGTGATTGCGTGAATGTAACGCGATAAAACCGAGGTGATTTTGCACTCGACCCCGATAAAATAGTTTGGATGTACTTCACAGCGATATACAGAGGGATGGCATTTCATTGTCTACCCTTAGCGTATATTAAGGAGAAAGTATGTCTAATAATAATTATCATATTGAAACAATGACCCGTGACGCCTTGCTGCAGGCTATCGACTGGGCGGCGGAAGAAGGCTGGAACCCCGGGATACGTGATCTCAACACGTTTTATTCGGCTGATCCGAATGGCTTTCTCATGGGCTATCTGGATGACGAGCCCATTGCGTCATTGTCGGTGGTGAAGTACGACACACATTTTGGCTTTCTGGGCTTTTATATTGTGAAACCGGCATATCGCGGCAAGGGATATGGCTTGGCGTTATGGCAAGCGGGGTTAGCGTACTTGAAAGGCTGCAACATTGGTCTTGATGGGGTGGTTGAACAGCAGCCGAATTACCAGAAATCGGGCTTTCAGTTAGCGTACAACAATATTCGCTTTGAAGGCCTAGGGGGCGGTCGACCACCAAGCAGTTCGGCGCTGGTGCCGTTGGATAGGGTCCCTTTTAATGATATCGAGCGTTACGATCGACAGTGCTTTCCGGTGGCGCGAACGGCTTTTTTGCGTAAATGGTTAATGCAACCGGGGTCGATTGCCTTAGGTATTCAGCAACGGGGTCAGCTAGCCGGATATGGCGTCGTACGTCCGTGCCGTAACGGCTTTAAGATCGGCCCGTTGTTTGCCAATGACGCATTGCAAGCGGAAGTGCTCTTTCTGGCGTTGAAATCTCATGTGCCGGCGAGTCGACCTGTGTTTCTTGATGTGCCGGAAGTGAATGGGGCTGCGCTGGCGTTAGCAGAAAAATACCGCATGACACCGGTATTTTCGACCGCGCGCATGTACACCGGTGATGCACCGAAGATTGCCCTTGATCGTATCTTCGGGGTAACGACGTTTGAGTTAGGGTAATGCGGGTTTATGCGGGCTAATACGTGATGACACTGGGTTATTGAGTGTTTCATGGCCAAGGGATGGGGGAGCGAGTGTGATACTCAAATCAGTGCTTATCCGTAGAGAGATAAGAAAAAAACACCGACCGTCAGAAGTGCAATGGCGGTCGGTGCACACTCACGCTGGAGTGTAAACTTCAAGCAAGAAGCAAGGAAACAGAACTCAATATCAACACTGGCGGCTAGCGTGCTGCCTGTTCAATGGCGACAGCAACGGCCACCGTGGCACCGACCATTGGGTTGTTGCCCATGCCAATTAATCCCATCATTTCTACGTGTGCAGGCACAGAAGACGAACCGGCAAATTGCGCGTCAGAGTGCATGCGTCCCATGGTATCCGTCATCCCATAAGACGCGGGGCCCGCGGCCACATTGTCAGGGTGTAAGGTACGGCCTGTACCGCCGCCAGAAGCAACAGAAAAATACGCCATCCCTTGTTCGAGGCGCTCTTTTTTGTACGTACCGGCCACAGGGTGCTGGAAGCGGGTTGGGTTGGTGGAGTTACCGGTAATGGAAATATCCACCCCTTCTTTGTGCATAATGGCCACACCTTCGCGCACGTCATCCGCGCCATAACAGTTGATCTCACCGCGTGGGCCTGCCGAGAAATGGCGTTCTTCCACCACGTTTAAGGCGCCTGTGTCATAGTCAAACTGTGTTTGTACGTAGTTAAAACCGTTAATGCGCGCGATAAGGTAAGCGGCATCTTTGCCCAAGCCATTTAAGATCACGCGCAGTGGGTGTTGACGGACTTTATTGGCATTCAGCGCAATTTTGATGGCGCCTTCCGCTGCCGCGTACGATTCGTGACCCGCAAGAAAACAAAAGCATTGGGTGTCATCACTAAGCAGGCGTGCGCCTAAGCGACCGTGGCCCAAACCCACCTGACGCTGATCGGCGACGGAGTCGGGAATGCAAAAGGCTTGTAGTCCTTGGCCAAGGTATTCTGCGGCTTGCGCGGCGGTGGTGGCCTGTTCTTTCAACGCAATCGCTGCGCCCAAGACATACGCCCATGCGGCGTTTTCAAAGGCGATGGGCTGGGTTTCTTTCACGATGTCGTACGGGTTAACGTTGTATGATTGGCAGTAGGTGAGTGCGTCTTCGAGTGATGCAAATCCATACTGGTCTAATACGGGGGTAATTTGTGCAATACGGCGGTCGTAACTTTCAAATAGTGCAGCCATGATGAAATCCTCAATCAATCTTAATCTTGGTGTCGCGCAATGTGTGTAAATACCGAATGCCGAGTATTAAATATCGAATACTGGCCTACGTAGGTTGCGTGGTGATACTGCGTGTGTGGCGTTGTGACAGCGTCACTCGTGACGAGGATCGATCGTACGCACTGCTTCATCAAACCGACCGTATTGGCCTTTCGCCTCTGCCATGGCTTGTTCGGCAGGTACGCCTTTGCCGATGGCTTCCATCATTTTTCCAAGATTCACAAATTGATAGCCGATGATTTCATCATGATCATCTAAGGCTAATTGGGTGATGTACCCTTCGGCCATTTCCATGTAACGCGGCCCTTTCGCTCGGGTGCCATAGTGTGTACCGACCTGACTGCGCAGCCCTTTGCCTAAATCTTCCAACCCTGCGCCAATCGGCAAGCCATCTAATGAGAAGGCGGTTTGGGTTCGGCCATATACATACTGTAAGAAGATTTCACGCATGGCGACGTTGATGGCATCGCACACCAAGTCAGTGTTGAGGGCTTCCAGAATGGTTTTACCGGTGATCAGTTCAGACGCCATCGCGGCGGAGTGAGTCATGCCAGAGCAACCAATGGTTTCAATGAGGGCTTCTTCGATAATGCCGTTTTTAACATTCAAGGTAAGTTTGGCTGCGCCTTGTTGTGGGGCGCATGTGCCGACACCGTGGCTGACACCTGAAATAGCAATGACATCTTTGGGATTGACCCAACGGCCTTCTACGGGAATAGGGGAAGACGCATGTTGCGGACCGCGTTGAAGGGTGCACATGTTTTGAACTTCAGTGGAATATTGCATTGCTCTTTCTCACAATTTACGGGAAACGGATAGTGAACAATGAATGGGGGAGGGCGGTGCATGGAATAATACACGCTAACAACATCGCACAGGTGTGCGTAACCGTCCGCCAATGTAGGGGGCGTACCGTTTCCTCGGCCATTCATGCCGCTGTTGTTAGACGTCATCATCCCCAAAGAGGGCGGTTAAAGGAGGAACATCATCTCCCAGCACGTGCTGTTAGGTCGTAAACAGCGAGGCTATGAACACCAAGTGAGTGGTGATCTGTCATTTACTATACACACAATAATTCGTCAGGCGCCCTCAAATATTGCCAATCCTTGATTGCAAATTTGATGAATGACGGAGGCTGACAGAAAAAACGTGGGCGAGATGTAAGCAAATGTAACCTCGCCACAAGTCATTCAATCACTTAGCGCACGCTATTCATATTTCCACACAGACTGACAGTTTGCTGATGGAAAACTGACATTAATCGAACATTGTTTCCCGAGTAAATACGTAACATTTCAGCATAAACGTTCGGAGAAACACGATGCAGCAGAATAAAAATCAAAATAATGTCACGTTAGTGCGACCGCGTCTGACGTGGAAAAAGCGAGCGATGAGCCATATGATGATCTTGGTTGTGGCATTCATGGGGATGATGACGCCTGCGATAGCGGAAGCACACCGTCATGGCGGTCACAAGCACCACAAGCACAAACACCACCATAAACATCATCACCATCATCATTATAAAAAAAGACATAAACATGTCGTGGTCGTGAAAGAACGCCATCACCATTATCACAAGAGCCGTTTACCGGAAATCGCGACATTTGCGATCATCGCGGGGGCGACATACGCGATTATCGATAATCATTACTACAAGCGTCGTGGTGAGAATTATGAATACGTGGCCAAGCCAAACCGATAAACACCACGGTGGCTGCTTATGCCGTCATACCCATCAAAAATACAAACAGCCTGTCATGACCTGACAGGCTGTTTGTTTATGTCGTGATTGTGTGTATAGCTGGCGAGTTAAGGAAGCCGTTCGCTCTAACGAAACAGATCGCTGCTGCAGGTTGGTATTGCGTTCTGGCCAGCATAGTACGCATCATTCCAAAATAGCGTGCCTTGCGGCGTGGTAATGTAGAAAAACTCGCCATTGCGTAATTTGCACGATTGATACTGATAACTCGCGAGTGCAGTTGGGTCGCTCACCATGCCGATCGCGGTAGCCGCATCCGCTTGGCGATCTAACTGATAAAACACATGCTGGCTTTGGTCGGAGGCGGCCTGCTGCTGGCTGGCCAGTGCTTGGCATTGTGGACTGTCTTTACTGATCACTGTCGCACGTTGTGGTTGGTGCGTACGCATATCGATTAAATGGATTGTGTCTCCCGCGCTCAAGGTAGCGTTATTAACGGCAAAGCATTGACCCGCGATCCAGCCTATGTGGCTTTTTGTATTCGTGAGCAGCGGGCTTTGCGCCGCGGTTTTGGTGCTGCTTTGGCATCCCGTCAGTGTCAGTGTGCCGATCAAGGCTGCAAGGGTTAACGTGTTGTGTTGAGAAAACGTAAACATGATCCTACCGTTCTATAAAAAATATGAGCGTATGTTGGCTGATATACCGCTTTACTCACCGCCGTGAAAGCGATTTAGCAATTGCGGCGGCAATGACAGCAGCAACAGCGGTAACAAAATAGGGAAGGGAGGCAGATCGTGTATTGGAAAGGCATCGTATATAAAGTCAGTAACAGTTTGTTGCTATTATCGTTTTTATGGTGGCTTGCAGGCTGATTCTCAGGGAATTTACGGATTCGTTAACGCTAATCGGTGTCAGCGTAAACTTGTCCTCATTCAATCTGTCTGCATCAAGCCGCGAGCAGCATGCATGATTCGAATTGCGGTGCGAATACCATCAGTGGGAGAGTGCGATCTACCCCTTGTTATAATGAATATGAGGTCTGCGGTTTTATTGAAATCGAGATCGGGATCAATCCCTTTTCCCACGGGGGAATATAAACCCTATAAAGAGTAAGTGTTATTAAGGTGATACGCGATTATCGGTTAAAATCCCATCAATCACGCCGGTTTTGGGGGATTTAAGCACGTTAAATCTCGGTTAAGTCACTAAATGATAATCATTTTCTGACTACACTGAAGATCATAGTTGTTTCACGGAGGGAGCCATATGACTATTCAATCTCTAAGCGGCGATAAACTGTATCGCACGGCATCCTTACATGGCTTACCTGAAGATTGTAAGTCCACCAAGAACCTGACTCCGCTGGATGAAATTGTCGGGCAGGAAAGGGCGCAGCAAGCCGTCGAGTTTGCGATGTCCATTAAAGAAAAGGGTTATAACATTTACGCCATCGGCCGTAATGGCCTGGGCAAACGTACCATGGTGCTGCGTTACCTCAATCGGCATGATCCGAACGGTAACGGTAATACCCTGTACGACTGGTGTTATGTGGCCAACTTTGAAGAGCCACGGAAACCGAAGATTCTCAAATTGCCAGCCGGTCGCGGCCATGCTTTCCGTAAAGACATCGAAAAGTTAATGACCCGCTTGGTCAAAGCCTTTCCCTTGGCGTTCGACAACGAGATGTATTACAGCCGCTCGGAAAAGCTGAAAAACCAGCTGACGCAGAAACAAGAAAATGCGTTAGTCACGTTAACCAAGGAAGCGCTAGAGCGCAGCGTTAGCTTATCCGTGACTCCGACTGGCGAATATCAGCTGGTGGCTCTGAACGGTGAAGAAGCGCATACGGAAGACACCTTTGCCGCACTGCCTGAAAAAGAACAGAAAGCGCTCGAAGACACCATCAATGATCTTGAACGCCAGCTACGCGGCATCGTACGCCAGTTGACCGAGCTGGAAGAAGAGTTTTCCGATAAAATCCAAAAACTCAATGAAGAAATCGCGAATGATGTGGTGTCACACTTCTTCAAAGTGTTGGTGTTGGCTTATAAAGACCTGCCGGAAGTGAAAGCCTATCTCAAGGCCATGCAGACCGACATTCTGGATAACCTTGATATTTTCTTGGAAGAAAGCGAAGAGCAAGTGGCGTTAGCGTATGCGGCGTTGGATAAGAAAATGCCGCGCCGATACCAGATCAACCTGTTGGTGAGCCAGCCGGACCATAAATTCCCGATCGTGGTGGAAGAGAGCCCTAACTATCATTCTATTTTTGGTTACGTGGAAAATGCGACCTTCAAAGGTACCGTGTTTACGGACTTCTCGTTGATCCGTGCCGGCAGTTTGCACCGTGCCAACGGCGGTGTATTGCTGATGGATGCGGTGAAAGTGTTAGAGCGCCCGTATGTGTGGGATGGGTTAAAACGGGCGTTACGCGCCCGCAAACTGAGTGTCAGTTCGCTTGAGAAAGAAGTGACCCTGTCAGGCACGATTTCGCTGGATCCCGAACCGATCCCGCTGAATGTGAAGATCATCTTGTTTGGTGATTATCAAACCTATCAGTTGTTGCAGCACTATGATCCTGAATTCAGTGAATTATTCCGTGTCACTGCGGACTTTGAAGATGAAATGGTCCGTACCGACGAAGCAGAGGTGCAGTACGCGCAATTCATTTCCAGCATCGTGAATGATAATGGGATGTTGCATTGTGATCGTAAAGCGATCGCAAGGATCATCGAGTACAGTTCACGACAGGCCGACGATCAAAATAAGCTGTCACTGCACTCGGCAGATATCGCTAATTTGCTGCGTGAAACCAACTACATGGCAAAATCGTCTAATGCGACCATGATCCGCGCTAACCATGTTGATCAAGCGTTGCAGAGCCAAGAAAAACGGGTCAGCCGCCTGCGCGATCACGTCATGCAGACTTTTGTGAATGGCACTACCCTGATTGATACTCACGGTGAGGTGGTAGGTCAAATTAATGCGCTATCGGTGATTTCTACGTCTAGCCATCAATTCGGTGCGCCTAACCGCATTACTGCCACCACCGCTTACGGTAACGGGGAAGTGTTCGACATTGAACGCAGTGTGGATCTCGGCGGGCGTATTCACTCTAAAGGGGTGATGATCCTGTCGGCGTATTTGGCGTCCTTATTTGGAAAAACACGGCGCATTCCACTGACGACGCACCTGACCTTTGAGCAATCTTACGGGGGAGTCGATGGCGACAGTGCCTCAATGGCGGAGTTGTGCGCCATTGTATCAGCGTTCTCTTTGGTGCCACTGCGACAAGATGTGGCGATCACCGGGTCCATGAACCAGTTTGGTGAAGCCCAGCCCATTGGTGGCGTGAATGAGAAAATCGAAGGTTTCTTTGATGTTTGCGCCATTAAAGGCCGCACGGCACAGCAAGGGGTGATCATTCCACACTCTAACGTGCATAACCTGATGCTACGCAAAGACATTGTGGACTCGGTGGAAAAAGGCGAGTTTCACATCTGGGCGATCAGCCATGTGTCGGAAGCGATTGAGATTCTGACTCGTCAGCCTGCTGGCATCCTCACCGCCGAAGGGACATACCCGTTTGATTCGGTACTCGGCCAAGCGCAACTTAAACTCAATGCGTTGCGGGTGTAACGAGATGCCACTCCAGAAGTCACACTATAAGCCAGCGAAAGCTGGCTTTTATCTGCCATTATTTTAGCCTCTCTGTAAAGTGATATACTAATACTTTCAGTGAGTTATCATGAATGACAAGGCGTAGATAATGAAGAAAAAATGTATTTATATACTGTTATGGACGATCATATTTACGTTATTCTTCGTGTTATTTCCCAATGTAGCAACCATACACCCCCATATTGAGTATTCGGCACTACTTGCCCCTCTTATTTTGCTAACAACACTCATTGCCGCCTCCAGTGAATTGTTTGACGGTATGTTTCCCGCAGCCCTTTATCCCGGTGTGTTGTTTTGGTTGGTTGTGATTGCCATTTTCTTGCTGCCAATAGACAGGTTCAGGCTGGTCGTGAGAGGGTGGTTTGGGTATAAGTAAGCGAAGCCGTTTGCGTTATTTGCTCTTGGTTTTGCTTTTCCTCGTTCCCCGTCCCTAAAAACTAGTCCCTCGCGCTTAAAATAAGCGCTCCTTCCCTCACCGCGCTAACTTATGATGCGCCCGTGAAAAGTGCCCCGCACAGAAGGCGCCAACGATAGACAGCTCTCCTGCTAGACACAGGGCGGCGCAAACTTCCGCTAAAGCTTGGGACTTTCCGTGACCGTGTAACCCCAATAAATCCAGGGAGGCTTTTTGGCTCGGCAGTGAGGTGCCGCCACCCACGGTGCCGACCATTAAATTGGGTAAGGTCACGGACGCGTACAACCCACCGTGCTGATTGACTTCAATACGGGTGATTCCTACAGCAGATTCCGCTACACAAGCCGCATCTTGGCCGCAGGCAATATAGAACGCCGCGAGCGCATTGGCGTAATGGGCGTTGATGCCAATACTGCCACTTAATGTGCCACCCACCGTTGTCATGCGAGTGAAATCGGCCATTTTTTCTGGCGTGGTGAACAGCATTTTTTCAATCAAATCCCGCTCAATGTTTACTTCTGCGGTCACTTTTTTCCCACGCACGCTACGCAAAGTCTGTGCCGTAGCTTTTTTGTCACCCGACAAGTTGCCATCCAAAAACGCTTGTAGGGGAGGAATGGGCGAGTGGTGGAGAATGTGCTCAAACACCGCATTGGTGGAAATGGTCACCATGTTTTGGCCTGACGCATCACCGGTGAGGTATTCAAACACCAAATACACATGGTTGCCTTCAATGTTAACGCTCATGTCGGTCAACTTACCAAAGCGGGTCGTGGATTCGGCAAGGTTGCGGAAAGTGTCGAATTGGGTGACGACCCAAGCGACAAACTGGCCAGCTTCCGCCAAACTGTAGAAAGCAAAGCACGGGGTACGTGTCACGCCTTCGTTAAGCAACATCACACTTGTCCCGCCCGCTTGCGTAATGAGTTGCGAGCCGCGATTGTAGGAGGCCACTAAAGCCGCTTCGGTGGTCGCGAGTGGCACATGGTAATCATCGCTGGCAAATAAGCCATTCACCCGCAGTGGGCCGGCAATACCGACGGGTAATTTCACTGTGCCGATAAAATTTTCGATGTTTTTGCTGTAGCTGTCCATTTGCGCATGGGTGTGCGGGTCGAGTAATTGCGCCTGTGCATCAGGGTGATCCAACATCTGCCAGCGTTTGTCGACCGCCTTTGGGGTAAGGTAGGGCGATCGGGGCTGTCGCTTGGTAACAGGCGCATGATTCGCCCCTAATCGCTGCGCTAATTCCGAACAAGAGAGATCGGTCACGAGCGGGGACAGTGTATTACAGCGATGTTGATTGAGCTTTGGCATAGCAGTCTTTCTTAAACAACGATGGCAGGATTCTACCTGCCAGATCGAAAAACACTGATCCTGCCAGATCATTCATGCTATAGGCTGACCGTTGCTGAAAGTGACTATAGGGAGAGGGGTGTTAGTAATTATTTGAAAATGTGAGATAAATTGCAGAGGCTCACGTATTAAAGATTTATTTTTGGTCACACACTGTAACAGTTTGAGGTGAAATCGCCGCCTGCAGTCGTGAGCAAGTAAAAACGCTAACTGTGAGCCAGTAGCCACTCTGCATGGCGCACCTTGAAGTCCGAAGAGGATATACCTAGGATGGATGCCTATTGTTAATACGAGACATGGAGCAAGATCCTAATGGTGGAAAAAGTAGCACTCACCCCGAACGGCCCGCAGTTATCAGAGCTGGTGCAAGGCTATTGGCGCTTAGTGTTCTGGGATATGAGTCCGCAAGAGCGATTGACATTTATTAAACAGCACATGGAACTGGGCATTACCACGGTTGATCATGCTGATATTTATGCTTCTCCTACCGGGCTGCAAACGTGTGAGCAATTTTTTGGTGAAGCGTTAGCGCTTGAACCGAGTATTCGTGAACATCTTCAAATTGTCACTAAGTGTGGCATCAAGCTATGCAGTAGTGCCGCACCAGAGCAGAAAATAAATCATTACGATACCAGCAAGCAGCACATTATCGCTTCCGTGAATAACTCATTGTCGCGCTTGCAGGTGGAGAATATCGACGTATTGTTGATCCACCGCCCAGACGTGTTAATGGATGCCGATGAAGTGGCAGAAGCCTTTGCCGAGCTGAAACAGCAGGGTAAGGTGAACCATTTCGGTGTGTCTAATTTCACACCCTCACAGTTCGATTTGCTGCAATCACGCCTTGATACACCGTTGGTAACCAACCAAGTGGAAATCAACCCATTGAATATTGAGGTTGCCCATGATGGCACCTTGGATCACCTGCAAATGAAACGTATTAAGCCGATGGTGTGGTCATGCTTAGGCGGTGGTGCCATTTTCTCGGGTCAAAGCGAACAGGCTGTGCGTGTGCGCAATGAATTGGAAGCGATCCGTGAAGAAGTGGGTGCGGCGAGTATTGATCAGGTGATTTATGCGTGGGTACGCGCTTTACCTTCTCAGCCGTTACCGATCATCGGTTCCAGTCAAATTGAACGCGTACGCACCGCAGTCGATGCGCTGAATATTACACTGACGCGCGAGCAGTGGTATCGCGTGTGGGTAGCCTCAAAAGGTCACGGTGTGCCGTAGTCGGTACGCATAGCCATCAATATCTAAGGCCTCTTGATGAGGCCTTTTTGTTTACGGTGATTCACATTGCCATCCGGTTAGACGAGTAATAAGCCATTGGTTTATCTGTTGATATAATGTGATGTTTTCATCATGTAATTCATAGTTTGCTGTTATTGCCTTGTTAAGGCTGGCTTGCAGATTGCACCTATAACTTGGGTCATCATCACCGTGACCATCTCGCATACAACTGCCCCAATACTGGTAGTTTTGTTGTTTATTATTAGGTTGGTATTGGTATGCATCCCAATGATAAGGGCTTAACATATCGAATAAGAGTGCTCCATCTATTGAGGGAGTGAGCGGACTGGACGTGTTGGGCGACTTTTGAAGGACTTGAGTCGATAGGTTCGCATGGAGGTGGTGATAAATTATACCGCTAGCCTTATCAGAAGAGGTGTGTTGAAACCCATTAATTTGCTTGGAAAGGTATGCTCCGTCGATAAAGAGGGTTGGTCCAAACCCTGTCGCATCATCATATTGACCTTTTTCGTTACCATTATTCATGAATGAACTTGGCGCTAAAAAAGCCTTGGGTAGGCAATAGCCTTGCCATTCTAAAGAGTCAGGTGTGTCAGCAGACACGAAAGGGGAGAGTGTCAAAAATAATAAGTATCGTATCTTCATGTTATCGCCCCTGATAGTTTGTTGCTGTATCACAATCATGGCAATAAAGATTCTAAATCTCTATGCTGGACAAAGGCGCGTTCTTGATCAGAAATAAATAGATCGTATGAAGACATGTTGACTTATTTTTATGAATGATACGCAATATGTTACAAGCTGTGTATTTATGAGTCCAATTTGTAAACTCACTTTGTGCGGTCGGCTCCAATTTGTGGAAACGTGTTTTTATCGGCATTTCATGCTATAACGCGGGGGTATCTATCGAGGAGTGATCGCCATGGCGAGGCAAGCAGGGAATGCAGCGGATAACGGATTACACGCTGTGCAGGCGTTGAGCAAAAAGCAGCAAGCGATTATTGATCGGGAAGCCGAGTTGCTGGACATCGCGAAAGCTATCGTCATTCGAGAAGGCTTTGCTCACCTCACGATGGACAAGGTTGCTGCCGCCAGTGCCTATTCGAAAGGGACGATTTACAATCACTTTATCAGCAAAGAAGATTTGGTGACCGCACTGGCTGCGCAGGCCTTTAAGCAAGAAATTCAACTCTTTCGCCGTGCATTAGCCTTTGACGGTAACAGCCGTGAAAAAGTGATCGCCATGCATGTGGGCTACTCGTTATTTACCCGCTTAGAGCCCGTCTTATCCCTGTGTGTGTTAACCAGTCGTACCCCGTTTGTCATCGAAAAAAGCTCTCAAGAGCGATTGGCACAGTTCACTGCGTTAGAAGAGGAACTGGTGGGGATCAGCGATCAATTTTTAGCGAACGGATTAGAGTCTGGCGCCTTGGTCCTCCCGAAAGGGTTTAACCGTGACAGTGTGGTGTTCGCCAACTGGTCGATGGCCTTTGGCTCAAATGCCTTGATGAATAACGCCAGCAAAAGCTGCTGTGTGTCACGTATCGCGCAAAATGACTCCATTCTGCAAAATGCCAGTTTATTGCTAGATGGCTTACGTTGGCAGCCGATGTCGGCAGATTTTGACTATTTCAAATCATGGCAGCGGATCGAAGAAGAAGCGTTTGCGACAGAAGTGGCGTTGTTAAACGCACAATCGGATCGCGCGGAGTAACCGTTTTCTAGCCTTTTATTGAGAGAGCGCTTTGTTCAGCCATTATGGTCGTTGCGTAATGGCTGATGTATTTGTTTGTCCTTCCTCTTTGATGTCTTAGCTTTCCTCGCACCTCGCACCTCGCACCTCGCACTTTGGCCGTATTGACTCGGTATCGGGTTGCCCGTCAGTTTCTTATTTTCTCCTTACTTTAAACGTCATTCACGCGCAATGCGCATGCTTATTGATGGTTTTAACAGCGAAATTGTGCTTGATCTGTCGGTTTTATCCTCTATTATGACGTTCTGTCACTTTTGACAAATCGTCATGAAATGTAGTGCGCCGGATGGCAACCTCGCAGTGTTGGCGATGAAAACAAGACGGAAGAGCCGCAATGATGGGGCTCTTTCGTGGAGAATATGCTTTGCAAAGGAGCTGTAGCCGGAGAAATCCGGTTTTTATCGCAAGGTATTTGACGAAACGTCACAAATGGAGAGCGTGATGAAGTTAAAAATACCCGACATCCCCGTCGATTACCCCAAAACTGTACTGTTGTTGACCTTGCTGGCGATCATCCTCGCCACCTTAGGCATGAAAAACCTCTACTTTCGCGGTGACTATCAAATTTTCTTTGATGCCGATAACCCCCAGCTTCAAGCCTTTCAGGAAATTGAAGCAACCTTCAATAAAACCGATACCATTTCTATCGTTGTTGCCCCAGAAAGCGGCACGGTATTTACGCCGGCGTATTTGGCTATGATCCGCGATATCACGGAGGCGGCGTGGCAAACGCCTTATTCCAGCCGGGTCGATTCTATCGCGAACTATCAGCATACCTCAGCTGATGGGGATGACTTGCTGGTGGAAGATTTGCTGTTTGATGGGCGGGCGCTAACCCCGTTGCGGATCGCACAAGTCAAAGCGATTGCCACGAATGAACCGCGGCTGAAAAATCTGCTGGTATCAGAAAAAGGCGATGTCGCGGTGATCAATGTGACGTTACAACTGCCGGCTGGTGACCAAACCGTGTTAGTGGCAGAGATACACCAGTTCGTGAAAGACATGACCGCTAATTATCAGCAAGCGCACCCTGATGTGATTTTTCACCTTGGCGGCATTATTGCGCTGAATTATGCGTTTGCCGAAGCGGCGATGGCCGATGGTAGCACCTTGGTCCCGCTGATGTTTTTAGTGGTACTGGTGTTGCTGGGCGTGATGTTGCGTTCGGTGAACGGGGTGCTGGCCACCTTGATGGTGATTATTGCCACCGTGGCGGCCACATTGGGTTTGCTGGGGTGGGCCGGTAAGTTTTTGAATAACGGCACCGTCAATGTACCGACCTTGATCATGACATTGGCGGTTGCTGACTGCGTGCATGTGATCACCTTAGTGCTGCAGTCAATGCGCCGAGGCATGAGCAAAACCGATGCGATTAAACATAGCTTGCGCACCAACGGCATGGCGTTGTTGATCACCTCGCTCACCACGGCGGTTGGGTTCTTGATGATGAATGCCTCAGACTCACCCGTTTTGCGTGATATGGGGAACTTGTCAGCGGTTGGGGTCGTGATTGCGTTTGTGCTGGCAATCACCTTGCTGCCTGCGATGTTGGCGTTGCTGCCATTGCGTGTGAAGTCCCAGCCTGATGCAGTAGATCAAAGCCACTTCAGCAGTTTTGGCTGGTTGGCCGATTGGGTGATTGTGCGTTATCGCGGGATTTTGATGTGCGCCGTGGTGCTAGTGAGTGTCAGTACCGTGCTGTTAACCCACAACAGTGTGAACGATGACAGCATTGAATATTTCGATTCGTCGTATGCCTTCCGTCAAGCGGCGGATTTTATGGAAGACAACATTAGCGGTATGACCAATATCAGCATCGCGGTGAAATCCGGTGTGTCGCAGGGCATCAATGATCCGGAATTTATTCGTACACTGGGTGCATTCACCACCTGGTTACGCGCTCAGCCTGAAACCGATCATGTCACCACATTGGCCGATACGTATGCCCGTTTGAACATGAACATGCACGGTGATGATCCCCATTTCTATCGCTTACCGGCAGACCAAGCCCTCGCAGCCCAATATCTGCTGCTGTATGAAATGTCCCTGCCTTATGGCTTAGATTTGAACAACGAAATCAACATTGATAAGTCCTCGGTCAAACTTTTGCTCACCACCGAAAACCTCGGCAGCAAAGACATGGTGGCGTTAGAACAGCGCATCTATCAGTGGTTTGGTGATCATGCGCCGCAGTACACGGTGTTGGCGTCCAGTCCGAACTTGATGTTCTCCCACATTGGGGAAGTGAACATGACCAGTATGCTACAAACCCTGCCCGTGACCTTGGTGTTCATCTCGCTGCTACTCATTGGCGCCTTGCGTTCATGGCATTTAGGGGCGATCAGTTTGATCCCAAACTTGGTGCCAGCGGTATTGGGCTTTGGCGCATGGGCGATGATATCAGGGGAAATAAACTTGGGCTTGTCGGTGGTCGTGACCCTGACACTTGGCATTGTGGTGGACGACTGTGTGCACTTCCTGACCAAATACCAGCATGCCCGCCGCCAAGGAAAAGACGTAGAAGCGGGGATCCGTTATGCCTTCCGCACGGTCGGCAAAGCGCTGTGGGTGACCACGGCCGTATTGGTGTCCGGCTTCTTGGTGTTGGCAATGTCCAGCTTCCGCCTCAATGCAGACTTGGGCTTGCTCAGTGCCTTGGTGATCAGCATTGCGTTAGTGGTGGATTTTATCGTGCTGCCCGCCGTGTTGTTGATGTTTGATCGCAAACATTATGCCACCCAAAACGAAGCGCTTGATGAAATAGAGTCTGATGACAGAGAGACTGTTGCCGCCGCTGCCGCGTCTTCTGTCACCATCAAACAAGGATGAACCGATGAAAATGACGATGAAAGCTAGGATGCAAACCACGATGAAAACGACGTTCAAAAAAAAGACAAACATTGCTCTGTTAGGGCTGTTCGGTACCGTATTGGCATGGCCAGCTATCACACATGCCGAGCAGACCCAAACGGTTGTTGAAATCGCTGAGACACCTTCTGCATCTACCCGTGGCCTCACCATCGCCAAAGAACGTAAAGCACTGGATACCGGTTGGCAGGATTCTGTCGCTACTCTGAGCATGGTGTTAGAAAACGCCCACGGCGAAACCAGTGAGCGCAAATTGCGGATCAAAAGCTTGGAAGTAGCTGACGATGGCGACAAAGGCTTAACCGTGTTTGACCAACCGCGTGATGTAAAAGGCACCGCGTTCTTAAATTTCTCCCACACAGCAAAACCGGATGACCAATGGCTTTATCTGCCTGCGCTCAAGCGGGTGAAGCGGATTGCCTCACGCAATAAATCCGGTCCCTTCATGGGCAGTGAATTTGCGTATGAAGATCTCAGTTCGTTTGAGCTGGAAAAATACACCTTTACCTATCTCAATGACGCAACGATCAACGGTGAAGCCAGCTACGTGTTGGAGCAGATCCCGACAGATGATTACTCCGGTTATACCCGCCAAGTGGTGTGGTTGGATAAAACCCATTTACGGCCGTTGAAAATGGACTTTTATGATCGCCGCCAAGCCTTGTTGAAAACCTTGGCGTTCTCTGAGTACAAGCAGTATCTGAACAAGTATTGGCGCGCCCACAAAATGGTGATGACTAACCACCAGACGGGCAAGAAAACCACGCTGACGACCGAAGACTTACAGTTCCAAACCGGGCTGTCTGACCGTGATTTCAGTCAGCAAAGTTTAAAGCGCGCAAGGTAGGCAGGCGTCGATGATGACAAGCAGAAGAGATAAACGTAGCGAAATACCGTGGGTAACGTGGCGGGGTAACGTGTCGCTGCTGCTCACGCTGTTGGCCTGTACACCGAGTGTGCAGGCCACGGAATTGCGTGGCAGTGTGGCGGTTGAGTATCGGCAATTTTTCCAGACGGGCAGTGAAGGGCAAGATACCACTCAGCCCTCGCTGGTGGTAGAGCCACAGTGGTATTGGGATTGGGAGGGCGTATTGCCATGGGCAGATCAGGGGGGAGAATCCAGCTTTGCTTTTACGCCCTTCGTCCGTTGGGATGGGATGGATGATGAGCGGACTCATGCAGATATTCGCGAAGCGCTGTACCTGTATTACAACGGTAACTGGGAGTTTCGCGTCGGGATCGGCAAGGTGTTCTGGGGCGTGACGGAATCGCAACATCTGGTGGATGTGATCAACCAAACCGATGCTGTGGAATCTGTCGATGGGGAAGACAAGCTGGGACAACCGCTGATACAACTCAGCTATTTCAGTGAGTGGGGCGCGTTTGAAGGCTTTGTGCTGCCGTATTTTCGTGATCGCACCTTTGCAGGCAACGACGGGCGACTCACCGTACCTGGGGTTGATCAAGACCATGCGCGCTATGCGTCCAGCCGTGAAGAAAAGCATGTGGATACGGCACTGCGTTACAGCCAAAGCGGATCGATCTGGGATCTGGGATTAAGCTATTTTCATGGCACCAATCGCGATCCGTATTTCCTTGATTCGCCTTCAGGGGGGGATAATCCCATTTATTCCTTAGTGCCGTTCTACGCGCAAATGGATCAAGTGGGCATGGATTTGCAAGTGTTGTGGGGGGAATGGCTGTGGAAAGCCGAGGCCCTGCGGCGCTGGAGTGAGGATGACCACACCGCTTTTACCGGCGGGTTTGAATATACCTTCATTGGCGTCGATATCGGGATGGGTGACACAGCATGGGACGTGGGCGTGTTAGGGGAATACTTGTATGACAGTCGTGGCAGTGAGGCGCCTGTGGTGGGACAAAACGATCTGTTTGTCGGCATGCGCTGGGTGTTCAATGACATGGCGGGCGCGGAAGTGTTGATGGGCGTCAGTCAGGATTTGGAGGACCGCGGATCGCGCACAGGCCGGATTGAAGCATCAAGCCGTTTCAATGATGCGTGGAAATGGCACATTAATGCGTGGTTCTTTGAGGCCGATGAGGTCACCGACCCAACGTATGTTTTCCGCCGTGATGATATGGTGACCGCACGGTTAACGTATTATTTTTAAAGATAGCAGCGAGTTTCTAAGGGCGAGTTTTCGAGGGCTAGGAACGCGTTTCGAGGAACGAGGAAGGGCAAGAAAATCAGAGGCGAGGAAAAATAAGAAGCAGAGCTGAGGTGTGCACAAAAACAACAGTGCGCCTGTGGTGGCGCACTGAAAGCTGTGTTACTAAAAGCGGTGTCACTGTGGTTGTGGTATCACCACTCGCCGGTATTCACCATGGATGCCCACGGTTCTGCTGGTGCTAAGGCTTCGCCTTTTTGTAGCAGCTCAACAGAGATACCATCGGGTGAGCGAACAAAGGCCATATAGCCGTCGCGCGGTGGACGGTTAATGGTCACGCCGCCCGCTTGCATTTTTTCGCACAGGGCATAAATGTCATCAACACGGAATGCAAGGTGACCAAAGTTACGGCCGCCAGTGTATTCCTCAGGATCCCAGTTGTACGTTAACTCAATCAACGGCGCATTGTGGGTGCGAGCATGTGCTTCATCGCCAGGGGCAGCCAGAAAGACCAGCGTAAAGCGGCCTTTCTCGCTCTCTTTACGGTGGGTTTCTACCAAGCCCAGTTGGTTGCAGTAAAAATCTAAAGAGGCATCAAGGTCGCTAACGCGCACCATGGTATGTAGATATTCCATTATACATCCTGTGAGAGAGTGATTATCGCAAAGTATCTGTTCGGTAGAGATATTACCATCAATTGCTTACCAGTAAACGGGCGACCGCATGTCCGACTGCAATGGCCGACTGCGGGTTTTGTCCCGTGACCAGTTGGCCATCCACCACCACATGTTCTCCCCACATGACGGTTTGTGAAAAGTTCGCATTGGCAGCTTTGAGCGCATCTTCCAGTAAAAAGGGCACCACGCCTGTTAACCCCACTGCATCTTCTTCGTCATTGGTAAACCCCGTCACTTGTTTGTTGGCAATTAGGTGGTCACCATTGGGATGGCGCAGGTTCACTAACGCTGCGGGGCCGTGACAAATGGCCGCGACAATTCCCCCTTTTTCATAGATAGCTAACGTGACGCGTTGAATGTGTTCGTCATCTGGAAAATCCCACATGGTGCCGTGACCACCCGCATAAATTACCGCATCGTAGTGGGAGGGCATCACGTTGTTGATGGATGCGCTTTGCTTGAGACATTCCACCAATTCAGGTGTGGCCAGAAAGCGGGCATTGTATTCGTCTTCTTCATCCCAACTTTTTGGGTCGACCGGCGTTTCACCGCCCGCCACCGAGACAATATCGACCTCAATCTGTTGGTCGGCAAGGGCATAATAAGGGTGGGTGAGTTCAGACAGCCAAAACCCCGTTTGTGTGCCGGTATTGCCCATTGCCGCGTGACTGGTGAGAACCATCAGTGCTTTTGCCATCGTCTTCCTTCCTCTTTGTGCGCATAACGTGCAAGTCAGGGAAAGTATAGTTGGGAGATGGGGGAGGTGAGTCGGGATATGAATGACGGTGTGATGGTGAGCGTTTGTGGGCTGATTTATGCCCAATAAACGTGTATCAATCAACAGCCGAGATATATCATCGAACTAACATTTGATCAAGTTTTGATTAGGTGTGTACTGTGGTTTTCAGTAATGAAATTAAAGCATATAGTGAGTCTAGGTGTTGGGCAGATGTCAAAAAGAAGAAGTCGTTCAAGTGTTTGATTTTGATTGTAAAGTTAGGATTTGGCACATGAGAAAAATTGAGACGAATGATTCAAAGGATGACATATTGATATTAAAGGCATTCCGTACAGAATTGTAATAATCACCGTCCCATACTTTTGTAGCGCAAATGGTGTGATAAAAAATGCATCGACGTTGAATTCGAGATGTCGGTCTAATTATATTGACAACACCAACAATAAATTTACGCGTAATGACTGTGCAAATATATAATCTCACTAATATTACTTTCATTGTATGTTGTAATGTGAAAGCCAAGTGACTATCACGATTAATTAACACACATTAAGTTTTAATATGCCTTTTTGTGCTATTTAAAGTTGTATTGGTATATGGAGTGGTAATGTCTAAGTTAAAAATAGCTAAATCAGTAGGTATAGGTGGTATTAATAACTATCTAGATATAAAGGCTGTTCAAATATCATTAAACAAGTTGAGAGTACAACTTTCACCTATGAAAAAACTGGATGATGATGGTTCTTTAGGGCGTAAGCCAGAAAATTCGAAGACAGTTGAAGCAATAAAAATATTCCAGAAAAAAATATTAGGTATGCCAAGGCCTGATGGAAGAATTGATGTTAACGGTCGAACGCATCGAAAAATCAATGAGAAGTTGAATCAGCTCAATGTTGCCACACCTATAGTTGGTGAACTAAAAACAACGCTAAGACGTATGATTGAGGAGAATGAAGGGCGTATACCTCATATGTATTTGTGTACAGAAGGTAAGGTTACCGTCGGTGTTGGTCATATGATGGCCTCTGTATCTGCTGCACAGAAAGTCCCATTTGTGGTGAGGGGGACGGGGGTGCCTGCAACAAAAAAGCAAATTGAAGACGAGTTCAATGTAATAAAAGCGCGGCCATATGGGAAATCCATGCCTCATCATAAATTTAAAGCATTCACTGTACTAGAATTATCCAGTGCAACAATGTCTACTCAGATTGATAATCATATTAAGAGTTTTGAGAGAGAACTTAAACTGATATATGGAGCAAATGAATTTGGCTCTTATCCTGATAATGTTAAGCTGGCTTTATTTGATATGATTTTCAACTTAGGTATGCCTACATTGAAGTCAGGCTTTCCTAGTTTTAATAAACATATTAAAGCTGGGGATTATGAAAAAGCGGCATTGGAATGTAATCGATACCAAGTCAGTATTAAAAGAAATGACTTTGTTCGAAGTCTACTAAGGAGTGCCAAGTGAATATGTTTACAATCCCTCTTTTGCTTGTGTCACTCTTATCCAGCATGAACGTGATGAGTGCTGATGGGGGAATTCCTGCGAATTATAGTCTGCATAATAAATCTATGGTGTTTTTTGTTAAACCTGTAGATGCAGTTACAAGTGCAGACTTTATCTCGATGTATGATGCAAAATGGTATTATGAAGAAAGCTTAAGGCACGACGAACATGGGGATAAACAAGTATCAACGTGTGCCGATCTTGTTGTTAGTTTGAATGATGGATATCGCTCACCAACAAACGATGAATATGATTATATCTCAGCGGTTAATCACCTTTGTGTTACTTGGCGTGAAATATCAAAGCTTGGTATTTCAGACAAAACGTATTTAGATGGTCTTCAATTAAACAAATCACTTGCTAGCGTTTTGCCACCTCAACTCGCAATGACAATTTCAAAACACGATAAAAGCCGTCTGATGACGATGCCAAGTTGGGATGCGATGAGTGCCATGATGAATGTCATACCGCTAAACCACGATCAAGCCCTATTTGAAACGAAAACGGGCACTCAAAAACTGACGGTAATGGCAAAAGGGGACTACAACAAAGATGGGGTAGAAGATGTACTCGTGTATCTTGAAGATAATGTCAAAGGGGGGTCTTATTCAGCGGTACGGGCTTTTGTATTAACAAGGCTGGAAGGAAGTGATGCATTTTCCATATTGCATCAATGGTAAATTGATTTTTCCGCAATCCCATTCACGGCAGATGGTGGCCACATTACGTGGTCGCCCTCTGTGTTTTCAGCGTCTTCTGTTCGGTTAAGCAGAAAAACGCGCGCGTATGCTGGCGTAAGACGAGCCTCTGGGGCCGTCACGCAAACAGGCTCAAACACCCCCATCGAAATGTGTGCTCGGGCTTTGCATCTTTCTGTGTATCAATATAATCCTTCAAATTCAGTTGTTTACACTCGGCTGTTTACAATGCTTCGTTTTAGATGAATAATAACGCCGCTCTGCTGTTCAGGGTTATTAATGCAACATCAAGTAAAAGTAAAACTCTTTGAATAGCTTCATTTTTGTTGTAATCCTCAGTGTTTCCCTTCGCTTCATCGTCACATTCAATAATTCAAACTCTTAGCACATTGCATTTTATCAATGCTCATGTTCATCAATTTAACGTTAAGGGATACCTATGTCTCACAAAGCAACGGGTTTAGTGAAGTGGTTTAACGAAGAGAAAGGCTTTGGTTTTCTAACGCAAGACACCGGTTTTGCGAATGTCTTCGTTCACGTCAGTGCCATCGCTTCTGATGATGTTAAGACGCTGTCTGAAGGCCAAAAAGTGTCTTATGACGTAGAGCAAGGACCAAAAGGTCTTCAAGCGGTGAATGTTATCGTTTTATAATTTATCCAAGGTGATAAATAAGAAAATGCTGGCGATGGCCTGCTTTTTTAGGCCATGACACATTGACGATGACAGAGGGCGACCACGGTGATGTGGTCGCCCTCTGTGTTTTAAACGTCGCTTATTCGGCGCGGCAGAGAATCGCGCGTGCACTTGGTGCAAGGCCAGCCTCAGAAGCTGTCTCGCAAACCGCCTCAAACACCACATCAAAATGCGTGCTCGGGCTCTGCGTGAGTTGCTCACCGCTCCAATAATCATACCAGTGTGCAGGCTGTGATGCCGTCAGCGTGAATGCCTGATGGTCACGGTTGAAGTGAAACAGGCAATGGAGGACACGGTTATCCGGCAAGGGGAGCTGGGCATGGGACAGATCGAGCGAGCTAAAGGTCGCGGTTTGCTGGCTCAGTTTTTGTCGAGCAATGAGCTGGGTGAAGCTGGTTTTGGCAAACGAGGTGATCGCAGGTAAAGGATCGCCCGATAGCAACATACCCCCACAGGCCAGCATGGCGGTACGGTGGAAGTGGTAGCTGCTGGCGTCGGTCGCTTGATCAGGCAGCGAAGTCAGCGTGACGCAATCAGGGTCAATTTGCCACAACTGGCGATGTTGCCAGGCGCGATAAAAGGTCTCTTTGGCGATTTGTTCAAAGCGATGAGGATGGCGTTCAACATCATCTGAGACTCGCATGGCATCCACCAAGCCCAGTGATGGCCACATCGGCGTATTACAGCCTAGCAGCCATGCATCGCCGGCACCTGCCGCAATGGCTTCCATGCCCATGCGATACGCCTGTACGCCAGTCACGCCCGACTGATAACGCACGCCTTTAAGGGTACCCCAGTAGTTGGCATCCAGTTTGAAGAGTTCGACGCCCCAGTCTTCACGCATGGTTTGTACGACATGTGTCAGGTGGGCTTGTACCTCAGGATGGGAGGTATCCAAAATATACCAAGGGGTACAGCGCCAGCCGCCATAGGTGATATCTTCCGCTTTCAGCAAGGTGCCATCACGGTGTTTAACAAACCAGTCGGGGTGCAGTTGAAATAACTCGGATTCCGGTTGGGCGATGAAAGGCGCCATCCAAATAGCGGGCTTTTTGCCTTGCGCTTTAATGGCGTGGATTAACGCTTTAACGCCCCCTGCGAATTTGTCTGATGGTGTGAGCCAGTCACCCATGAAGGCTTGATAGCCGTCATCAAGCAGTACCCATTCCAGATCATCAAGTTCACCGTGCATTTCCGCGACATTTTGTTGGATGTTCTGTTCGGTGACATCGGCGTAGTAGGCATACCATGAACACCAGCCAACCGGTGCGTGTTGTGTCACGCCTGATCGACGAGGGTGGTGGGTTTGGAGCAGTGTGGAATACTGACCATAAAGCGCGGCCAGTGAATCACCGGTTAGGATGCAAACGTTTTCAAGCTGATCGGTGTCCCAGCACTGTATTGGGCTATCTTCGCCATCAAGAAAGGCATGAATGGCGGTACCTGTGGCGGTGGTGGCGATTTCAAAGTACCCCGCAAAGCGATGGCATGTTGTAAAGCCAAATAAGGTGTAGCCGCTGGCTTGTTCAAGCACTAAATGGTTATAGAAGCGCTTGGGCGCATCTTGTGGATATATACGGTAGCTGTCGTTATTGTCGGGACAGCGGCCAATATCAACGAGTTGATTGACGGTTCCTGCGGTCTGGGCCAGCATCTGGAAGCCGTCGCCAATCAGTTTGGCATTGGGGTCTACCGTATAGGGAATGGAGGCAATAAGGTAACCTGCAGGAAGAAACGGGCTATCGCTACCGTGGTCTTTACCATGAAAACGCAGGGCTAATTCATTGTGGTTGATGTCATAGGACACATTCGGCTGCAGGCACTCTACAGTGCAGCCATTTTCTAACATGACTGTTTGGATCATAACATGACTCATTCAAAAGCAGACGCCTGTTGCGTCGGCTGGATTACATCATGGAATCGTTTACACCATCTGTGAGTCGGCGTTTATTTCTTCACTTTGTGTCACGTTTTTTGCGCAATAAAAAAGCCAGCGCACAGAGTGGCTGGCTTTCATCATGCTTAATGATGGGGTTAGTCTGCTTGCTTGACGCGAATTTTGCTTTTCGCCACAGCAGTTAGGTTCAGGCTAGCAATCGCGGCTTGGGCTTCTGCCTCGTCCGGCATTTCAACAAAAGCGAATCCTTTTGATTTCCCCGTGTCTTGGTTTAAAACAAGGGTGCATTCAGCCACAGCACCGTGGGCAGAGAATAGATCACGGATTTCATGTTCAGTTGTTGTGCGAGCAAGATTACGAACTAAAAGTTTCATAGAGAACCATTTGATATAAAAGTTACCGAGTGATTGTCTCAGGTTACTCGACCCAAACCAAGGAAATACTAAAACTAAGCGCAGATAGTATTGAAATCAGCATAAAGCCATATTTATGCGGCTAGTTACTCAACCATCTCAAAGTAGAACTTGTACTCACGTACTCCGTCTATCTGGATGCCTTTTTCTCTTAGTTCAAGGTACTGTTGCAGTTTAACCGTTCTGAAATCCATCGCTTTTAACGCAAGAATTATCCGCAGTTCATCCATGGGGCGTGCTTTCGCTGCCGAACTGCACGTACTGCAGACAACATGTGTCTTTGCTTTAAATCCCGTCTTATCCAGCCAGTTAAGGGCGTTGGGCGCTTTATGCTCACCACAAAAATAACAGTGGTTGCCTTGCTGCAATGCGGCCTGCTCCCTTAACGCTTTCGGGCTGGGTGCGGGTGCTTGTTTGGGCGATTGCTTGTGTGAGGTATAAGTGGCGGTTTTACTGGCCTGCTTTTTACCACTGAATGTAGAGAACTGAACGACATTAGACATGTGGGATCACTCTGTTTCATTAAGCTGTACTTGCTGAATGGGCAACGTATAGCCGCACATTATTGTCTAATTAAGATGTAAATTAAAGCCGCCGATAGGCGGTGCATGTGACGCAAGAGAGTCGAGACATCGCGTTTGTCTGCAAATGTAAATTTTCTTTTCTTTGAATGTAATGCTGATAATCTGGCGAGCTAACCCTTTTTTACCCCCTTTCAGATGGACAGCTCATGCTAGCAAACCGTTTCCCCGATGGATGGAGAACGCCTCAAAACTTTCTCATTCTTATYTCTATTATTGTTCCTGTTGCTTTTTCAAGCTGGCAAGCACTGTTGAACAACTTCGTGATTGAAAAAGCCGCGTTTACTGGTGCGGATATCGGTTTGCTGCAAAGTGTACGCGAAATTCCGGGCTTCTTGGCGTTTACGGCGGTCTTTGTGCTGCTGTTTGTGCGTGAACAACGGTTTATTATTGTGTCGTTGGCGATGCTGACGTTGGGTGTCGCGATGACTGGTTTCTTCCCGTCGGTGACTGGCCTGCTTGCAACCACCATGATTATGTCCATCGGTTTTCATTACTTTGAAACGTTGAAACAGTCGTTGTCATTACAGTGGTTGAACAAGGATGAAGCGCCGGAAGTATTGGGTAAGCTGATTTCTGTTGGGGCGTTCGCGTCGTTGTGTACCTACGGTGCATTGTGGGTGATGCTGGAACAGTTTCAGATGGAGTACAAGTGGGTGTACTTGATCACGGGCTCAATCGCGTTCCTGTTGTTGATCTTCGTGGCGATTGCGTTCCCAAGTTTTCCAGAGGGTACACCGCAAACGAAGAAACTGGTTGTGCGTAAGCGCTACTGGTTGTACTACGCATTGACGTTCATGAGTGGTGCGCGTCGCCAGATCTTTATGGTCTTCGCTGGCTTCTTGATGGTCGAAAAGTTTGGTTATTCTGCTGCAGATATCACGCTACTATTCTTGGCCAACTACTTCTTTAACTGGTTATTTGCGAAGAAGATCGGCCGTTTCATTGGCCGTGTGGGTGAACGCAATGCATTGATGTTTGAATATGTAGGTCTGGTGTTTGTGTTTGTGGGTTATGCATTTGTGGAAACCGCTGAAATGGGTGCTGCACTGTATGTGATTGACCACTTGTTCTTTGCGTTGGCATTGGCCATGAAAACCTACTTCCAGAAAATCGCGGATCCAGCAGACATGGCCTCTACGGCGGGGGTGTCATTTACCATTAACCATATTGCGGCGGTGGTGATCCCTGTAACGTTTGGTGTGTTGTGGCTAACGTCGCCTGCGACGGTATTCTTGGCGGGTGCCGGCATGGCGGTAATTTCGTTCTTGTTGTCGATGAATATTCCGACTAATCCGGAAGAAGGCAACGAAGTGCGTGTCCTGATCTGGCGCTAAGTTGGCGATAACGTCAGCACTTTTTGCCCGAACAGGTCGGTTCAGTGCGTGATTCTGTGGTAAGACTTGAGCCAGTGGCGTAAGTTTTGCAAAATGTAGCCATTCTTGTTGCTTCATCGGGGCGTCTTTTCCGTCAGAACGGGCGGGGCAGCTGCGATTGGGCGACAATGCGTCGCTAATGATGAATAAAAAAGGTAAAGAACATGATTTCAAAATGGGCTGTGCGCTTTTTTCAGATGGCTGAATTGGTCGCGTCATGGAGTAAAGATCCCTCAACGCAAGTCGGTGCGGTGATCACACAGGGGAATCGCATTGTCTCTGTGGGCTTCAATGGCTACCCACACGGTGTGTCAGACAGCGCGGATACCGATGACCGCGAAATGAAATTGTTGAAAACGCTGCACGCAGAAGAAAATGCGATTTTGTTTGCTAAGCGTGATTTGGCGGGGTGTGAGATTTGGGTGACCCATTTCCCTTGCCCGAACTGTGCGGCGAAAATTATCCAAACGGGAATTTCAACCGTCCATTGCCCGGAGCAGTCGGAAGATTTTCTTTCACGCTGGGGCGATAAAATTCGTGTTAGCCAAGAGATGTTCGCGCAATCTGGCGTGGCGGTGAATTGGTTGCCGTTGAATGAATTGGTACCAAGCAACAGCAAAGAGTGATCTTGCGGGCGACGGTCTCGTTATCGACGGTTCAACGTGAAAAATAAAAAGGAGGCTGAGAAAGCCTCCTTTTTTGTTTGTGTGATCTGAGCGTAATGACGACCCTATAAACGCAAACGACACGATGAACCGTTGTGACCGTTCTTATCATCAAGGCCATACCGCCTTACAGATTGCGTATATGGTGTTGACCAGCCTCAATACCCATTTGGTAGCCTTTATCTAAATGGGTTTTGTTCATGGTTAAGCGTTTAATGTCGAAATTTTCCGGCGGGGCCAGCACTTTTACCGTGGTGTCCGCAGGCGGATGGTGAATAAAGTCGAGTGCCGCATTGTAATGCTCAGAACGGTGGATCAGCGCATCTGCAATACCGGGATAGCGGAACAGCATCTTCTTCATCATCCACGGGTGTTTGGCTGGGTTCATGTGGTAGCTCAGAGGATGTGACAGGATCACTGTAATGTCACGCGCCCCACGGCGATAGGCTTCTTTAACCGGAATGGAGTCGGCCACGCCACCATCGGTATAACAGCCACCGGAAAAGCACGGCGGCGTTTTTACCGCAATGGGCAAGGCCGCCGTGGCAATCATGGCATTTTTCATGTTGCCGTTGTTAATGCGGTAGTAGTCGGCACGGCCATTGTGGACATTGGTGACCGTTGCCCATAAGGGAATATTGGCGAGTAATGTGGCTTTATCAATCGGGAAATGCTGATCGGCGGCTTCCCATAACCATTCGATATCAACTAAATCGCCCCCTTGCAAAAAGCGGCGTGGGTTGTAGAACGTCTTGCTGGTGGCAAGTTCCGTAATGACGCGATAACTGCGCTGTGGGGCGTGAGAAAGGTATCCCAATAAATTGGAGGCACCGGCTGATACGCCAATGGCAAAGTCATAAGGTTGGAATTGTTCTGCCATGAAGGCATCCAGGACTCCGCTGGCAAAAATCCCTCGCATTGCGCCGCCTTCAACGATTAAGGCTCGACCATTTTCAAAATACATACTTACCTCTGGATCTGGTTGCCGGACAAGACTACGCCTCTTTTTACGAGAAAGATATTCGGTTTTAGCAATTACTGTAGTCAGTCATACTTAACATGCATCCTGCGAAAAAGGCGTAGGGATCGGGCTTGAGGAAAACATGAAATATGATTAAATGCCCTTAATCCGCCGAGGTTGGCGGCCTGAACAAAGGAGTGTAGTCGGGATGCGACAGTATGTGGTGTGGGGCGCAGGGCCAAGCTTGATTGTATTAGGTTGGGCATTTTATTACTGGAGCCATTTTATGTCTGAGGGCGCCAGTGGCTTCACCCAGTTGATGCTGCAATGCGCGTTCTATGCGGGTATGGCAGGGGGCGCGGCCTTGGTGATGGCTTTTGTGCGCATACTAATACGCCGATGGCGGCAAAGTCCGCGAGTAAAAGATGCGGGTGGTAAAGGACTGTTTTGGCTCGCGGCGGTCTGTGGCACCAATGCATTGTGCCTATATGTGCTGGCTTTCCTACCCAATGCGTAGGGAAAAACCGGGGTTATAGACAGGAATAGCCACAGTCTATCCCCAGAAATTGTGGATAACCTTACATTTATGGGGATATTGCGTGACACAAACAAGGTGTCGGCACCAAATGCAGCGAATTGGTTACTTTGTAATCAATTGTTATGGCGGTAAAAAATGCCACGCATTCAACCCTAAGCAGTGTTTGTATCTGTTTTTCAGCGAAAACTTGCTTGTTTACGTGGCATTTCCCCATTACTATCTAGCCCTAAGATTGATGACCCTCGGGGAACTGTAATGGATTTTGTTGTTGACGTATTAGGCTGGACGAGTGTTGCTTTTTATATCTCTTTAACCGTGTTTAACAGCATGAAAGCGACTCGCTTTGCGGCCTTTGGCTCTGCAGCCAATGATATTATTTGGGCTTTCTTGATGGGTTGGCATGCGAAGGTGATCCTTAACCTGTCAGTGGCAAGCATCAACACCTACCGTTACGCGAAAGACTTCACTACGGTTTCCCATAAGTTGATTATGGCACTGGGTGCGGTGATGGGTGTCGGCATTGCGACCATTCTGTATTTTGCTGTCTCGTCGTTCATTGCTGAGCCTACGTTGGCGGTGGCGTTCCAGTTTGCTGATTTGGGTGTGATCCTGGCGGCGATTTACATGACCAGTCTGCGTAAATATCGCGTGTTGATGTTGATCTCTGGTGCGGTGGGCATGGTCGGTTATTACGGTAATCCGCAGATGATGATTATCAAAGCGATGGTGATCGGCATTATGTCTTATAAGCTGCTCACACAGAAAGAAGACGAGCCAGTGGCCGCTGCCGCGTAATACGCATGATACCGATTTAAAAAAACACCCCATCACGGGTTGACCGTGATGGGGTGTTTTTGTTTAGGCGTGATATTGATATACGGCCAGAGGTGATGGTTTCTGGCCTTTATCCTTAGCGCTTAAAATTCAGCATCCACATGGAATGACATCGGTACGTTTGTGATCGGGTGAACCAGTTCCAAGGTTTCCGCATGCAAATGCAGACGATCGGCTTTTACGCCGTACAAGTCATCGCCGACAATCGGCATGTTTAGGCCCAAGCTGTGTGCACAATGCACGCGCAGTTGGTGAGTACGGCCGGTTTTCGGGTACAAGCGTACTTTGGTGTACTTATCTGTACGGCTGAGCACTTCATAGGTGGTTTCGGCCGGCTTACCGTGTTCATAACACACCAGTTGACGAGGACGGTCATGCAGATCGCCACGCATCGGCAGAGTGATCATGCCGCTGTCTTGGGTCAGTACTCCATCGATCATCGCGGTGTAGCACTTTTTAACGGTGCGTTGAATGAACTGTTTTTGCAGGTTCTTATTGGCACGCTTACTGATGGCTATCACCATTAAGCCTGACGTCGACATGTCCAGACGGTGCACAATTAAAGGGCCGGTTGCATCGGGGAACTGCTGCTTCATGCGAAGGAACACCGAGTCTTCCACCATTTTGCCCGGTACCGATAAAAACTCAGCGGGCTTATTCACCACCGCCATGTCGTCATCTTGGTAGAGGATCTCAATGGTTTTGCCTTCTGCCGGGTTTTGCTGCAATGGGTTTTCATCTACATCCATACCAGACAGCATGTGAGTTAAAATTGGCTGGCATTTACCCTGGCACGCAGGGTAGAAGTTCTTGTGACGACGAATCTCCGATTTTGGCGACGTACCCCACCAAAACTCGGCCATCGCCAATGGGGTGAATCCCCACTTGAACGCATACTGTAACAGTTTCGGTGCGGCGCATTCACCGGCGGCGGCGGGTGGAACGCCTTGTGTGGTGCCAGCGAACAAATCACCCAGATCTTTTTCCTCACCCGTGATATTGAGGAAGCGGTATTGGGCAAACAACTTCTTCTGCAACGCAGACGAACGGTTTTTACGTGCTTGTTTTAACGAGGCAACGTCAGCAGTAAGGGCATCAAGCTCGGTTTGACGAGACCCAATGCGAGCTTCCCATTCTAGCTTCAAATCACGCAGCTGAAGCTTTTCGATGACACTTTCATGGCTCAGGCGTTGCTTCAGTTCGTGACGATCTTCCTGCGTCATTGACGCGCTGTTCTCACGTAAGGCTTTACGCACCTTACGGGCTTCGACCATATTTTCACGGTGCGCTTTCAGCGCTTCATCACGGGCATGGGTGTCCGCTTTCACGCTTTTCTTGAGCGCGATAACCACAGGGTTTGATGTCAGGGCTTCAACTTGCTGGCTGATGCCATTAATTTCGGTTTGTTCAGCAATGAAGAAGCTGTTTTCGGTGAGCATATCAAACACCGGTGGCACAAAGTGTGGCAGCAAGTTTTGATCGGCAATTTTTCCTGAGAATGCCGATAAATAGCCAATCTCACCGTGTGGATTACGCACAAGGAGTACCCCAAACATTTTGCCGATCGCGTTACTGGTATCCCCTTCGACACCAAAATTATGTTGCCAGTCGGTTTGCGAGACAAGGTGCTGCTGCAACTCGTCGGCCGCCAACAAACACAGTGGGTGTGGCTCGTAATAGAAGGGGAAATTGAAACGCTCTGGTAATGCATAGGCATCAATATTGGCGTTAAACGGGGTAAAACAGAGTTCCGGGGAATGCATAGGCTGATCTATCGTTGCAGGTATGTGCGGCGCAGCATGTACGTCGCGGCATATACGTCACAAGTTTCGCCACATCAGATGGTGTTGATGGGCACATAATCGGAGGATTTTACCCTGACCGTTGGCAGAGATCATTAACTGTGCGAGATAATTTCGCGATAAAGGCAGCCCTAGTGGGCGGGAGAGGATTTATCTGCTTATAAAGACGCAGGATGTGCTGTTTATTTAGCATATACAGGATAGGGTTGGAGAAATGTTTTTCTTGCGCCATTATTTTGGCGAAAATACCAGGTAACGAGTAAGCAGATAGGGGGATGTAAACGCATTTAATGTGTTTGTTAGGTTAAATGTTCGGCAAATGGCTCTTAAGTTAGAAGATTTTATTATTTTTCACAAAATTTGTTTCAGTATCGCCCCTTTTTAT